>DASVOT010000611.1:0-1653 GCA_036383235.1 Chryseosolibacter sp. | reverse complement strand
CCCCACGAATGCATTGATTTGATTTTTGATTCCAAGTAATTTTCTTTTCATACGTGATCCATTAGGTTTTGAAAATTGATGATCCGGCCGTCCAGCGATCTAAATCGATTGCGTTGCCTCAAATTTGGTTATCCTCGCCCCCTTCAAAGGGTAAAAACCATTCAATTTTGGGGTACAGATCGTTCCGGCTTCGTTCGGAAACACCGGCGGGATTTGATGGAAGTAATCGGGAAATGACAAGACAACCGTCTTATCAGAAGACTGATGAGACAATCACGATCAGGACGACAGCAAGGAGTACCAGGACAACGATTTCCTGTAGCGTTACGCGCGTTGCGTTCCTGGAGGATTTTTTCATAGTTCGTTTGTGACGCTTCAAATATGGCGTCGCGAATGTTCTCCGGGGTGTAGACATGGGTCGAATAGGGGAGTGAAATCGTTCTTTGGGCGATCCCGGGGCACTTCATGAAAATTCTGTGTTGGAAACTGCCGTGAAAGGGTGGCGCCCATTAATAGGAGTAAGGTTTGCCGCCCCTGGCCGGAATCCTGATCTCCAATGGTTCATTGAGCAGGCGAGTCCGCTGCGACATTCAGTCGAGCTCTTCGATGTATTGGGAAGGAGGTTTCCCGTATTGATTCCGGAACGACTTGCTGAAGTATTTGGGATCGCTGAATCCCACGGTGAAAGCAATCTCGGAGATCGACAGTTTCTTTTGCTTCAGAAGCATCTCGGCTTTCTTAAGCCTGACATTGCGGATCAGATCGATCACCGATAACCCTGTAAGCATCTTCGTTTTCCTGAACAGGACTGGCCTGCTCATGCCGATCTCTTTCACGAGGCTCGAGACATTGAACTCGGAATTCTCGATATTTTCCTCGAGTATGAGCATGAGACGCTGAAGAAACCGGTCATCCGGATCCTGCACTTCTTCATGATTGGGTTGCAGGCTGACGATCCGGCTGTATTTTTCCTTCAGCTTTTCGCGTATGGCCAGCAGGTTGCGGATTTTTGCCAGCAGCAAACTCGTATTAAAAGGTTTCGTGAGGTAATCATCCGCGCCCGTCTCCAGGCCTTCCACCTGGTGGTTGATGGTACCCCGCGCGGTGAGCAAAATTACCGGAATATGGTTGGTCCGCTCATCCGTCTTTAATTTACGCACAAGCTCAATGCCATTCATCACCGGCATCATCACATCGCTGACAACCAGGTTCGGCAAGCGGTCAACAGCAATCGCAAGCCCTTCCGAACCGTTCCTGCTTTCCACCACATCATAGCTTTCCATTAGCATGTCGCGCATATAGGTACGGAGATCCTGGTTGTCCTCGACAAGGAGGACCAATGGTTTCTCACCGCTGTCTTCATTTTCGTTGGCGCGCTGATCCACCGGGTCATCGGCAGTGATGTCTTCATAGATATCCACGTCCGCTTCCGGCTGGATCTGGTCTTGCGGAAAATGATCACTACCGCCCCGAAGCTGGATCGTAAACCTGGTAAAGCCCGAATGTTCGGCCGTGGCCTGCTGGCTCTCAACGGAAATGCGTCCGTGGTGAAGGTCGATGATCCCTTTTGTCAGCGCAAGGCCGATACCAAAACCGGAGTCCTGGATTCCCGTGTTCTCTGCCTGGTAAAAGCGATGGAAGATCTTCTCCAGG
>DASVOT010000610.1:0-4366 GCA_036383235.1 Chryseosolibacter sp. | reverse complement strand
GCCAACTGACAAAATGTTGCAAATGTCTTACGCAGACAGGTTGTGCGGTCTTTGTGCCAGGGCATTAGTAGAGACAAGGCATGCCTTGTCTCTACTAATGCCCTGCCGAAGGCCCTGATGGTTAAGGTCTGCCAGGCTCCATGTCGCGATAGCGCGCGTACTGGTTCCCGATTTTGAGATTGTCAAAGTAAACCACGCGCCTTTTAGCAAGAGACGCGCCAGTCTCAAAGGAAGCTTTGTAGATGCCGACCTTCCATTTGGGCAGTGAGTCGGTGTAGAGGTTTCCGCCCGCACGCGAGACACTCTGTTTGCCGTTGTGCCAGACGGCCACATACCCGTCGTCATTGGGCGAATGGATGAAATGAAAAACAAATTCGTGCCAGGTGTCGCGTGTCAGCTCGCCAACATAGATTTTCTCCTTTTTCAGGGAGTCGTTTCCAATATCGATCAGGAAGCGGTCGCGCTTGGTCAAAAGACGTACGGGACTTCCCAGGTAATACCACTGACTGATCACATCATAGGTTGTGTCGGAAATAAACGTATCGGGAAAAAAAACCGCAAAACTATACCATGCTTCCCGGGTCAGCTCCTGGTTTGTGCCCATGATGATCGTTACCTCCGATCGGATGCCTTGCGCCACATAGGGCTGATCGTCGCGAATCTCAAAACGGACACTCCGGTCTCCCTGGTACGACATGGAATCCACAATCTGCAAGGCATATTCCCAGTCGCCGACCTCCTTGTTGTGTACGTTGGTAAAAGCGTCGGACTGTTCAAAGGTTTCGTGGTAGATGAGGTTCTCGGACGGTCCCGTATCCGGCGGCTCGGACTCACATGACATCTGAATAAGCCCCACCATCCCAACGCCGATAAGGCCATGGCAATAATGACGTAACGTGTTCATAACACTGGAAGATAGTTACTTGCGGGTGAGACGCCGAACCCGGCGCGACAGCATGAATCCTCAATTCAAAGATCTGACAGAACCACGGGAGTCGCGTGCAGCGGTCTCACTTCACCATTTTCATACTTGCATTCACGGGATGGCGAAAGATCAGGCAAAAAAATTGTGCCAAAGCGGCCTTGAGGCAAGGTTCACAAGACTATTCTCGCCAAACGCGCGGCGTGGAAAAGCCAGATGGACTCTCTTCAATCGTCTTCGTCCTCCTCTTCGGCGCGGGGAGTGATAAATGCGCTCCTCACAGGCGCGGGCATTTCCGCGTCGATTCCCTTCACTGCCTTCCAGATCACCTCGCTGAACTCGTTGTCGGGAACGGCATCCATAACGGCGAAGTTGAATTTTGCAGAGCGCTCGGCAAGGGAAGTCCGCCCTTTATTCATCTCCCTGAGATCATAGGTAGCGGGAAGCGCGTGATAGACTGCGTTGTCAGCCTCCCGTGTAAAGCATTTCCACATGGGCGTGGCAGCGGCATCGTACTGGCTCATGGGCGGGAGCCCGAGGATCAGCTCCATCGTGCGCAGCAAAGACGCGGTGGAATACATCTCGCTGACCTTCGTTTTGCGCTTCGCATAGGGGCTGATCACCAACGCGATGGAGCGGTGGGCATCCACATGATCCGGACCGGCCTGCGCGTCGTCTTCCAGCACGAAGATCGCCGACTCTTTCCAGACCGGGCTCTTCGTGATGTGCTCGACCAGTTGCCCCAGTGCCAGGTCGTTCTCCGCAACCATGGCCCGGGGTGTGGGCATGCCTCGCTGGGCCCCGGCCGTGTGGTCGTTCGGCAGCCTGATGGTACTGAAATGCGGCAGCGCATTTTTCGCCACAAGCGAATCGAAATCGTGCCGCCACTTTTCCAGGCGCACCATATCCGATATGTGCAGGTTGAATTCAGGGAAATCCGGATCGTAATGTCCTTCCAGCGACGTGAGCGTGGCCTTTCCGCCATCGACAAACTCTCCATAGCTCCGGTAGCTCACCCCGGCCCGCGCGCAGTAATCCCAGATGAATCCGTCTTTCGGGTAGGCGATCTCCCGCGTGCCCTCGTAATCGTAGGTGCCGCCTCTTCCTCCGTAATTGGTGGGCCAGGTCTTTTCAACATAATCATTCGCATAAGCAGCCATCGACCAGTTATGGCCATCGGCGCTCACTTCCGCGTTTACATAAAAGTTATCCAGCAGAACGAACTCCCTTGCCAGCGCGTGGTGATTCGGGGTCACGTGCTCCGGAAAAAGACAGAGCGAGCTGTCGCCATTTCCTTCTTCGATGTCGCCAAACATCTGGTCGTAGGTGCGGTTCTCCTTGACGACATAAAACACGTATTTGACAGGGCTTGGATCTCCCTTCTTCCTGGGAATGGGGTTTCCTGCTTCGCCGTCGGCAACTTCCTGGGCCTGTTTTGTATAAGGGGTGTTCCTGAACACGGCGTGGGTATACGCGCGGAGGGTTTCCTCATCCGGCTCGGGAACGATCGTCAGCGACCCTTTGAACAGGCCGGCAATGTATTGCGTCGAATCCGTCCGGCGCTCGTAAGGGTTCGGTCCCTTTGGGTTCGGCAGCGATTTGCTTCCCTTGCCGTTCGCGATCCAGATCCGGTCATTCCATACTTTGACCGACGTGGGATACCAGTCCGTGGGGATAAATCCCAGGCTCTTCCCATTGCCGGGCTCGCTGACGTCAAATACCGCAAGGCAGTTGTTGTCCGCGTTCGCGATGTACAGTTTCTGTTCGTCTTCCGAGAGCGCAAGCGCGTTCGGCGTGCTTCCCGCCAACGACTCCGGTATCACCGAGGAAGTGAAGACTTCGATCACTTTTCGGGAAGCCGTCTCAATGACCGACACGCCATTATCGTTGGCATGGGCGACAAAAAGGTATCTTCCATTTCTGCTGATAGCCATATCGTTGGGATTGCTGCCTACCGCGATCGTCGATACAACGGTCATTTTCGCAGGGTCGAAAACAGCAACCTGGTCGCCGCCCCAGAGCGAAATGTACAACGTCTTCCGGTCGGGACTCAGCAGGCAGGCATAGGCTTCGTGTCCGAGGGCTATCCTTTTAAAAGTCTTCGTGTTCACATCCGCGACATAAAGCGCGCTATCCTCCTTCGTGGCAATGTATAAGGTGTGCGCATCGTCGTCCAGGGCCAGGCCCGTGGGCGATATCCTGACGGGCCAGGGTTTACCTAATATAATAGAGTCGGATTTCACCAAAGTCCTGCCCGAGGTATTGTAAACAACGATCATGTTGTCGTTTCCGCCGGAGGCATACAGCCGGGTTCCGTCGTCGCTGAACACCAGCCCGTACCAGGACTTCCGGATCGCCTCCTCGTCGAGGATCTTTTCCGTGACCGGGTCGACGAGAATAATGCTTTGCCGGCTTTGACCGTTGTTGGTGACTGCCATCAAATCTCCTTTCGGAGAAACCACGAGGTTCAGTGGAAGGTCACCGAGCGGCATCCGTTTGCCTGCGGGGCTAAGCGACCACCCGTTGGGAAGCATCACCCGTTGCCGGTCGAGCTGAGAGACGAGGGAGTCGATATTGCCGGCCACCTGCCGGCCTGGCTGCAGGCAGGATAAAAACGAGCTTGAAAAAAATAAGGCGGTCAGCAGAGGTAGAAAGGCGCTCGATTTCATTTGGCGGTCATTTGAATGTTGCACATTGTTTCAAAAATACACAATCGTCCGGAATCATCACTTACCATCCAACATAGTCCGGGGGTTTGATACCTTTCAATCGCAGGTAAACGAGCAATTGTGCGCGGTGATGCGTCTGGTGGTCATTCAAGAGATTGATGATCTGCAGTTTATTCATCGGTCCTGCAAAAAAAGATACTTCGCTTTTCAGATCGTCCGCAGGAAACCTTTCAAGCGCATCCAGCGCGTAGTCATACACACGCGTCAGCACCGCTATCACCGAATCCTTCTGAGTCAATCTCATCTCTGATTTGCTCACCGGATTGGCCTCTCCCTTTAAATAGGAGGAAGTGAGCCATCCCGTGTTTTGCGACAAATGAAGAAGCTGCCCGGCGAAGCTCATTTCTTCCGGAACAGGGGGCTGGAAGCCATAGTCCGCGGCGGGCATCAGGCGGGCAACTTTAAGCGTGTATTCCTTTGAATCCCTGAGTTTCTTCACTGCCGCGGCCAAAAAAAGCTTGTCAGCAGATTGCGCCACGCCCTGCGAAAACAGGGTAACGAGAAAAATGAGTGCAAGTAAACAGCGTTTCATGGTGACCAATTATCCCCTGAAGATAGGGTGCAAAAGGGATTATTTGAAACGCAACCGGGGTTTTCATCGACTTTTGAGGTGACCGATTTGTTTGTCGCGCTTCTGTGATCTTCCCGTTGACAACATGTCCGGTTTGCATAACAGCCGGGTCAGCTGACCGTTCTTTATAAAATCTTTATGGTT
>DASVOT010000609.1:0-8300 GCA_036383235.1 Chryseosolibacter sp. | reverse complement strand
AAAGATCCGGATGACAGAATCCGTGTCGGGGCAATATCTCGAAACCGATCTGACGTATGATTCCAGGACCCGCCGGATAACCTTCAGGATACCGGACGGATTCGAGAACGCAAAAGTATACCGATTCGAGGTCGTGAACATCCCCAGGCAGGTGAATGTGATCGATCAGAACATTCAACGAATCAGCAAGGAACTCAACATCAATGACGCAGGCGGCACGGCAACCCTGACGACCAAGATACTGGACGGCGAAATGGATTTGCACGAGGCAAAAGCCATCTACAGCACTCGTTTCAGAACAAGCAGGTACAACACCTTCGTAGACAAGATGAAGCACGTCAACCTGTCGCCACCGGTGAGATTGAGCGTTGCAACAAATGCCTTTCAGCTGGCAACCGTGTTAACGGGTGACGAGTCATTCGAAGAGTCGGAGGTCTCGGGTTCACCGGCCTTCGGCCAGCTCATCCGCGCGGAAGCGATACTGGAAGGAAACACATGGTTTGAAACGCGCGTCTATCCGCTGGTGTATGATGGATACCCTTTGCTCGGCTGGATGACGATCAACAGGCGAAACCCGGATGTGCTGGGTGTACCTCCGGTGAAGGATGTGTATCTCACCGAGCGCGCATCGGGCGCACAGGCATGGGGTGACCCTGAACATCCTGTGATCACTCCATTTCGCGGCCAGTCCCTCGTTTATAACCTGGGGCAGTCCGTGGCATCGGACCATTCCGACATACAGCGCCACGCAGTGAATTACGTGGCTGACCATCCCGCGCAGCTCAATGCGAGACTGGAAGCGCTCGTCCTGCAACCTATGCCCTACATCCGGTATGGACGTTACCGCATACGAATTAATTATGTCGTACCCGGCATCGATAAAATAAGCTCTTTCTACGAGACAGAAATATTCAACAGGATTCCCGATAACGAATAAACGTTATGAAAACAAAAGAACCCTTCGTATTTGTTGTCGTCGCGACGTTGTGCGTGGCAACAGTTTCCGCGTATGCTCAGGTTCCCAACGCGATGCTTCAGGAACGGATTGCGGTGACGGCCCGCCCGTCATTGGACTCGGTTGTGCTGCGCTGGGCACCCCTCACCTACCGCGTGTGGCGCGCCGGCAATGAAAATGGCTACCGCATTGAACGATTTGTCCTGGCCCGAAACGGCCATCTTCTCGGTCAGCCGGAGAAAGTGATCCTTCATCCTTCGTTGAAGCCGTTGCCGGAGGAACGTTGGCGAAGGCTGGTTGAAAACGACCGGTATGCGCCGGTCGCAGCGCAGGCTTTGTACGGCGACCGCTTTGAAGCGAACCTCAAAGAAGGCGACATCTTCACCATCGTCAACAAGGCCCGGGAAAACGATCAGCGGTTCGCCTTTGCCCTCTTTTGCGCAGACATGTCACCAGCGACCGCGCGCGCCTCCGGATTATGGTTCACCGACAAACAGGTGTCGAGGGGAGAAAAGTATCTGTATCGCGTGGTCATCAATTCGATGGATAGCTTGCGCGGTAATGTCTTCCTCAGCGCGGATGACCCATACCTCCTGCCCAAACCGCAAAATCTCAAAGCAGACTTCGAAGACCAGCTGGTATCCCTGCGGTGGGATAGAAACGAAAGCATCAACTACAGCGCCTATGTCCTCGAGCGATCGGAGGATGGCAGGCATTTCTCCCTCGTTTCAGATGCTGTCATGCTTACGGTTTCCCCTGGTGAAAACAACGACACACGGTACGAATATGCTGTGGACTCCCTGAACGAGCGCTCCGGTATTTACTATTACAGAATTAAAGGAATCACTCCCTTCGGCGAACAAAGCCCTCCTTCCGATATCGTGTCCGGAAAGTCAATAACGGCTGTCAGTCAGCCACCTTATATCGCCTCAGTCGAAAACCGGGACAACACTTCGCTTGACATTGCCTGGACCTTCTCAAAAGAAAATGAATCAGCGATAAAGGGATTCGAGGTTGAACGCGCCTCAAAACCGGGTGAGAGGCCTTCGCAGCTGACTCCGGATCTTCTGCCGCCGCACGCGCGACGCTTCACAGACACAAGGCCAAACACTGTGAATTACTACCGCGTTGTCGCCATCGGGCACGACGATGAGGCCTATCAATCGCAAGTTTATTTCGCTGAGACGATCGACAGCATTGCACCCATGCGGCCCGCGGGACTGCATGCCAGCGTTGACGACCATGGTGACGTCACTCTTACGTGGCAGCGCAACAAGGAGGAGGATATTTACGGTTACCGCGTTTACAAGGCTTTCCATGAAAGCGAAGAGCTGGCGCAGGTAACGTCCGAACCGCTGAAAGAAAGCTATTATCATGATCATCTGGATCTCAACACACTGAACAGGAAGGTCTTTTACAGCGTGATGGCGGTCGATCGAAGCCAGAATCACTCCGGCTTGTCCCCTTTACTCGAGGTTGCGTTGCCCGACAAGGTCAGGCCCCAGGCCCCCGTATTGCTCCCTGTAGAAAGTAGCGGCTCCGGCGTCATCCTGCGCTGGGTGCCCGGAGGCAGTGAAGACATTGCCCAGTATGCCGTGTACAGAAAAAGCGGGAGCGGCCCGGACTGGCAGCGCATCGCCATCCTCCCCGCGGCGAACGACACACTGTTTGCTTTTACCGATACCGCTACTGGCGAAGGAGAGACCAACGTCTACACCATCCTGTCGATTGACGAAGCAGGGCTGGAGTCGGAACCTTCGGCAACGGCAGCCGGGAGCAAATTAAAAAGCACCCTGGCAGAGGCGGTGACCTGGAGAAAGCCGATTGTCAACAGGGAAGAAAACAAGATCACGGTCAGATGGAGGTACGACGGGCAACGGCCGAGCAAATTCAGGATATTCCGGGCCGTTGATCATCAGCCACCCGTGCAGTTAACGACGGTGGATGCCGGCGAATCAGAGCTCACCGACACACTCGTGCCCGGGAGACATTACGTGTACAGGATCATGGCTGTTTTTGAAAACGGCAGCCAGTCGTCACTCAGCAAAGAAATGGTATTCCAATATTAACGCGAAGCAAAGGCAATTCCGGCAATGAAACGAAGATTCTTTCTTATCCTGTCTTTCCAATGCCTCTGTCATAGTCTGTTCTCCCAGGGATGGACGGCGGAGATTGATCTTGAACTCAACCACAACCTCTACGCGTATGAAAAGATCAGCAAGGCCACCTTTTCCTTCTCGGGAGCAACGGCAAGCGGATCATCCGAAACAAGTAACCTGCACCTGGTGATCAATGGCACCGGTCCCATCACCGGCGAGATCAACGTGTCGGCAACCGGCCTGGGCTGGCAGCCCTATCAGCCGGACGACCCTTACAGTGAGCCGATCAGCGCTTCGTTTACGGGTAACTATAGTCAACCCTGTTCGGTGGGCTTCTTTGAGCAACAGGGTGAAACCGCCCTTGAACAGATCTATATATGGATAACCATTTACCCGCGCCTGGTCATCACGGCTTTCGACAACAATTGCGACGAGCTGGTTTTCGCTACGTCGACTTGTTCCCCCACGTTCACATGGGAAGTGAGCGAAAGCTTGTCCGGAAGTTTTCGGGTCATTCCCGGAAAATCAACGGCTTCCATCACAGTCACCCGACAGGAGTTAACCGGTCTTGGTTTTGCCGACCCGTTCGGCCGCAAGTATTTCCGGGTGACCGGAAAACCCGGAACCACCAGCCAGCTTCAGGCCATGGATATCTTCTACCCGCCGCCCTCGGCTTCGTTTTCAGTCATGCCGCCGAAATGCCATGATGGCGCCGATGGATCGATCCAGGTCGACATAACAAGCGCGAACCCTCAGGTCATCAACGATTTTGTCGCCACACTTTTCTCCGATGAAACGCTGACTGTGCCGATTGAGCAGGAATTCATCAATGATGGATTTCAAATCATATTCGCCGGTCTTCCTGCGGGAACTTACCCGGTGAAGATTGAAAACAACAGCAACATCGGCGTTTACGGAAGCTGCGCGGCGGTGTTTTCGGTTCCTCCTTTACAAAATCCCGCAGCCGTAAGCATCGCATCTTTCGGGATCCCCGACTTTAACGGATACGCCGTCAGCTGCAACGGTGGGGCAGATGGCAGCATCAAGGCCAACCCATCCGGCGGGACTGGAATTTTCACCACGTATGAGTGGACGCCCGCCGTCAGCACAACCGATGTGGCCGCACACCTTTCCGAGGGAACTTACACGATACGCGTAAAAGACTCGAACAATTGCTGGAGCGAACTGTATACGAAAAAACTGGAAGCGCCAGGGGCGTTATCGGTGTCACTTATTTCCACTGGCGGAAAAAACGGTTTTGACGTAAGCTGCTTTGACAGCCACGATGGAAAGATCGAAAGCAATGTTGCAGGCGGGATTTCACAATACCGTTACGCGTGGTCGGACGGATCAACCACCCCTTCGCTCGGCAACGCCGGGCCGGGAACTTATGCCTTGCAGGTAACCGACGCCAACGGTTGTGCCGCGACCGGGTCCATCACATTGGCGGCGCCAGACCCCATTGAATTTGCCCTTGCGGAACTCAGGAGGATTGAATGCCCGGGGGAGCAGACTGGAATGCTGGAGGTGCAGTCAATCGCAAACGCAATCGGCCCGGTCCGTTATGCATGGTCCTCAGGGGAATCCACCAATCAGATTTCCGATAAGCCTTCAGGTTTTTATTCCGTTTCCGTCTCAGACGACCAGGGTTGCACAGCGACAAAATCCCACACGCTGCCCGAGCCGCCGGCCTGGTCGCTGAACATCATCGCGATCTCCGATTTCAACGGCAGCGCTATCCGGTGCAAGGGTGAACAAAACGGAGCCCTCTCCATGATTGTCAGGGACGGGCAGGGAAACGCGACCACCGCCGACGCGTACGCATGGTATAAGACCGATACCGGTCTCATTGGCGCCGGTCTACCCTCCCTGGATGGAGTGGCCGCGGGAGTCTATAAAGGACAAATCACTTACGGGGGTCACTGCCAGGTCGAAGAAACATTCGTGCTCGCGGAACCGGAGGCGATCGATGTACGCATATCCACCCTGAGCGATTATAACGGTAGCGCTATTAGCTGTTACGGAAAGACGGATGGCGCCCTCGCAGCGAGCGCAAGCGGCGGAACAGGCAGCACCTTTCAATATTTATGGGGATCGGGAAGCACCGGATCACAAATCAGCGGAATCGGGGCCGGCACGTACGTCGTCACGGCAAGCGATGCGAATGGATGCGAAGGCGTGGCGGAGGCGTCGCTCGACGATCCCGAACCGCTGGAGGCATCGATCTCAGTCCTGTCCGGCTTCCACGGCCAGCCCATCAGTTGCACGGATTCTTCCGACGCGCGCCTGAGAGCATCGGCAGCAGGAGGAATCTCGCCTTACGCCTACCGCTGGAACACAGGGTATCAAGGTCAGGATCTGATCGATGTTGGCGCAGGCTCTTATTCCTTCACCGTCACGGATGCCAATGGCTGCACGAATTTATCTGAAATCACACTCATGAACCCGGAGCCGGTAACGGCAAAAGTATCCGGCCAGTCAGATTACCACGGCTACGGGGTGACCTGTAATGGCGGAGATGACGGTTATCTTTCAGCCGAGGGTGCAGGTGGAACCGGAAACTATGAATTTACCTGGCAGAGCGGTCAGTTTTCCGGCGCATTGTACCAGAAGCTTTCGGCCGGCACTTATACGGTGGAGGTAAGGGACGAGAACGGATGCTATGCCACCACTCAGGGTGTCATCACTGAACCTCCTGCCCTTTCGCTGCTGATTTCCTCCGTGAAGAACGTCTCCTGCAACAACGGGGCCGATGGACAGATTCAACTGCTCGCCGATGGAGGTTCAACTGGATTTAGTTACTCTCCCGATGGCGAAAACTGGCAGGATGCTCCAACAATCGCGGCACTTCGTGCCGGAACGTATCTGCTGCGGGTCAGGGATTCAAACAGCTGTCTGAGGGAGATCAGTGCGGAGTTGACCGAGCCAGCCGCCCTCTCGGTGACGTTCACAGATGTCGGGCCCGCCCTGTGCAACGACCCGCAGGGCAAAGCAACCGCCGCCGTCAAGGGTGGAACCGGGACCTACCGATATGCATGGATGGATGCCGGAAACCATTTGCTATCGGATCAGCCGCACGTCAGCGGACTTGCCGCCGGAATTTATACCCTCAGCGTCAGGGATGATCATGCCTGTGAAATCACAAGCACCGTTGCAATCACTTCGACCGACGGGCCGAGGGCGCAGATCGATAACGTTGTTCCGGCTTCATGCTCGTATGCTTCGGATGGCAGCGCGGAAGTGACGAGCCTGGAAGGCAATGGACCCTATACCTTTCTCTGGCAAGATGGTCAAACGACTGAAGCCGCAATAAATCTTCGGAAGGGGCGCTACCTTCTCGAAATAACAGACATCAACAATTGCAAGGCGATCGAAAGTGTAACCATTCCCGCCCCCGACTCATTAGAGGTGCAGATAGCCCAGCAAACAGAACCGACTTGTCACGGCACGTGCAACGGGAGATTAGCCCTCACAGCGGAAGGAGGAAACGGGAACTATCATTACGACTGGGGAAATTTCAACGGCGCCATCCGCACCGACCTTTGCGCCGGCAGCTATACGGTAAAAGTTACGGATCAAAAGCAATGCATCGCTTTGCGCACATTTATACTCCGGGAACCCGAGTCATTAACCATAACCCTCGAACGCGCCCAACCTCCCCGTTGTCACGGTGAATGTAACGGAATGCTTGAAGTCAGCGGAAGGGGCGGAAGCGGGGACCTGAAATACGAATGGAGCTCAGGACAAGCGGACCCCTCGATCGAGAATCTGTGCGCAGGAGAATTTACGGTTGTCGTAAGCGATTCGAACCGTTGCTCAGCCCTTGAAACGTTCACGCTTGAAAACCCTCCTCCGCCTGTTCTTGATCTCGGTGGCTCCATAACCCTCTGCGCAGGTCAAACCTGCACGCTCGACGCCGGATCAGAGTGGCAAAATTTTACATGGTCCTCCAATACAGGTTTCGCCAGTGCACAGCAGCGTGTCACCATCGATCAACCCGGGATGTACTGGCTTGAAACCTTGAATCGCCAGGGCTGCGCGGCACGCGACACGTTCCTCCTTGAAACGAGTACCGACTTACTGAATGCGAATTTCCTCGTTGCATCAACAGCCCTGGTTTTTGACACGGTGGTTGTCATTGATATTTCGTGGCCGCTCCCGGAACGCATCGCCTGGAAGCTGCCTGCGGAAATGAAAATCCTCGCAGATCGGGGAGAAATCCTCTACGGGGAATTTGAAAATGCAGGGCGCTACGATGTTACCCTGGCGGCGACCCTTGGCGGATGCCGCGATGAGATTACGAAAACGGTGACAATCATAGAAGAGGCAAACACTTCCCGCGATGGCCGTCTTGGAGGAGAACCGGTCGTGAAGGAATTCCATCTTTACCCCAATCCAAACGATGGCAATTTTGACGTTGTTGTCGAGTTCAGCGAGGAACGCTCCATGCTGCTGACGGTCTGGAACCTCTTAACGACGACGAAAATTGCGGAGCTACGGAAATCCGGCAGCCAATCATATGAGGCGCACTTTGACCTTGGACCGTTGAGCGCAGGCTCCTACACACTTCGGCTTGACTATGGCGAAGGCACGAGGCACATCAGGTTTATCGTCAGATAGTTCGAATAATTCTGACGGAGACCGAAACAGGACACGCACTCCCCTTCTATCCACTTCGGTTCCTCCTCCGCGATTTTCTACGCGACGCCCTCCGCACGGCAGGCCCTACTTTCTCGTCACCCTCGTAAAGTCCAGATACCGGTGACCCTCCACGACCGACCTCTGAAGGATGAGCTCATACGAACCCCAGGGAAATTTTGCGATCGCGTGCCGCGTCTCCTTTTTCACTTTCGGTATCGGATGGCCGGGTTGTCCTGCGAGCAGTTCTTTCATCACGCGGCCTTCCATTCCCGGGGGGATTGGAAGATCATAAATTGAAAGGATCGTCGGCACAATATCGATATTGGAAGTGGGAACAGCGCTCTGATATCCTTTTTTAAACGACGGGCCGGAGGCGATCAAAGGAATATTGATTTCATAAGGACTTGACCCTCCGTGTCCCGCCACACCGGGAGAGAACGCGCGGCCTTCGTAACCGAACGCGTTTTTGCCATTGTCCCAGTTGTAATCCACGACAATGTCTGCAGCGCGGGTAGGGTGATCGGCGTAAATCGTCCCCAGTGAAAGCGTTCCTTTAACCCAACCTTCATCGTCGCCCTCTTTTGCCGCTTGCGTAAACAGGGCTC
>DASVOT010000608.1:0-4273 GCA_036383235.1 Chryseosolibacter sp. | reverse complement strand
CTGACCTCATGAGACTGCACCCAGGCGATCTCCATCAGTTTGCGGTTTTGCGTCTCCAGCGCCCGCGTCTGATCCTTTTGTTCAGTGACATCGAGGGTAAAGCCCACCGCTTCATAGGCCCGCCGGTCGGCATCGCGCTTTACCAGGATCCTGGTAAGAAGGACTCTCGTCTTCTGGTCGCCGTCGACGACCCGGAACTCGCATTCCTGGTAGTCCAGGTGATCGATGGCTTCCTGGACGCGTTTCTTGAATTCCTCCCGGTCGTCGGGGTGAACGTGCTGCAAAAACTTTTCATAGTTCGGCTCCACTTCACCCGGAGTGAACCCGAATATGCGGAACGCTTCGTCGGACCATTGATGCTTCCCCGTCAGGAGGTTCACCTGCCAGCTTCCAAAATGCGCCAGGTGCTCAGCCTCCTTCATCAGCGCTGATTGCGACATGACCGCAGTCAGGTAGTTCGCCCGCTCGTTTTCGATCTCGGCTTTTTCAACCGCGCCCAGGATCGACGACGGCAGGCGCTTCAAACGGTCCTTCAGGATGTAATCCACCGCGCCCGCCTTGATGCTCTGGACGGCAAATTCCTCCGACACAGAACCCGTGACCAGGATGAATGGAATCGTCGCGTTTCTCTCCTTCTGGAATTTCTTCCAGATCTCCATGGCCTCGATGGAATTGAACTGCGGAAGAGAGTGATCGGAAAGAATCACGTCAGGATTGAAGGTATACAAGGCCCTTTCATATTCGTCTTTCTTCCTGACAACGACAGAGGTAAAGTCAATCCCCCCGCGCTTTAACTCCCTTTCGATCAGGTCGACGTCTTCGGGAGAATCCTCGAGTAATAGTATTTTGAATTTGCGATCCATGTCACTTGTCCGATTTTTGATGGGGAACCTGATTGAGCAATAGCCAGTAAAATCCCAGCTGCGAGACAGCTTCGAAAAAATTGTCAAACTCAACGGGTTTTACAATGTAGCTGTTGACACCCAGGGCATAACAGGCATCGATGTCCGGGTCTTCTTTCGAAGAGGTCAGGACAACGACCGGAATCTTTTTAGTCCTTTCATCCGCCCGGATCTGCGCCAGTACCTCGAGGCCATTCACTTTTGGCATCTTCAGGTCCAGTAAAATGACCTTTGGGTCCTTCTGGGTATCCCTTCCCGCGAATGCGCCCCTGGCAAAAATAAAATCGAGCGCCTCCGCGCCGTTCTTCAGGTGGATCAAATGATTCGCGAGATTCTTTTTCTTCAGTGCCCGGATGGTCAGTTCCGCGTCACTGACGTTGTCCTCTACAAGCACGATCTCTACTCCATTGTCATTCATAGGATTGCCCATACACATGATCTTATTTCCTGGTCACGCTGACCCGGACACTCGTCCCTGCCAGCATGGCTTTATTTCGTTCACCGGTTCGCCGTATCCCCGAGGGTAAAGTAGAAAACCGCGCCCTCCCCGACTTTTCCCTCCGCCCATATCTTCCCGCCATGACGGTGGATAATGCGCTGCACGATGGCAAGACCCACGCCCGTGCCTTCGAATTCATCCTCGCCATGCAGCCTCTGAAAAACGCCAAACAACTTATTATAATAAGCCATATCGAAGCCAGCGCCGTTATCCCGCACGAAATAGGCCGTAACACCATCAACTTCCTCCATGCCGATCTCCACTTCCGGCCGCTCGTGCTTCGATGAGTACTTCAAGGCATTGGAGATGAGGTTCTGGAACGCCTGGCGCAGCAGGTTCCCGTCTGCCCGGGCCGTTCCGAGCGGACGAACGGTGATCCTTGCACGGTTTTTTTCTTCCGGACGCAAGCCCTTCAGCACATCGTCGACGATCCTGGCGAGATCGGTTTCCGTTTCCGTCAGCGCTCTTTTGCCCATGCGCGAAAAAGCAAGCAGGTCATCCACCAGCTGCCCCATCCGTTTTGCATTGAATTTTATATTCTTCAGCAGTCTTTCACCTTCGCCGTCGAGCTTGTCTCCGAAGTCTTCTTGCAACATCTCCGAATAGCCGTGGATGGCTCTCAGCGGCGCCCGCAGGTCGTGCGACACGGAATAACTGAACGACTCGAGCTCTTTGTTCACTTCCTCAAGGGCGAGGGTCCGCTGCGCGATGCGCGCCTCCAGGCTGCGGTTCAACCCCAGGATCTCCTCCTCCATCTTCTTGCGCTGGGAAATATCCATGACACAGGTTACGCCGCTGACCGACGGCGAATCGTCGATGTTCGCGGCGCCGATCATGACCGGTATCCTTGTTCCGTCCTTCCGGATATATTCCTTTTCAAAGGGATCGCATACGCCGTGCAACCTGATCTGCTCGAGCGCCCGGGCGTCGGCTTCAAGGTATTCGGGCGGAGTCATTCCATTCAAATGCATGCGACCCTCCCGCAGGTCGTCGCGGGAATAGCCCACCATTTCAAGAAAGAGGTCGTTCGCCTCTGTGATCCTTCCGCTCGCATCCCAGAACAGGAAACCGGTCATCTTGGAATCGAAAATCCGGCGGAAGCGCGCTTCCGAAATCTGAAGCTCCTTCAGCGCCCGGGTCTTTTCGGTGACATCGCTGGACAGGATCAGCCGCGCTTTCCTGCCTTCAAAGAGGATCTCGTGCGCGCTTACCTCCGCATAAATGATGCTTCCATCCTTCTTGCGGTGCTTCCACACACCCATGTTTTCAGTGCCATCCGGCTTACGGGTGAGGTTGAGGTAGCGCTGGCGTTCCTCCTCGGGCCGCAGGTCGACGGAGCTCATGGCGAGAAACTCTTCACGGCTGTAGCCATAATGGCCCAGCGCCGACTCGTTCACATCGATGAACATCAGCGTCTCCATGTCCAGCACCCAGAGGGGCATGGGATTGTTCTCAAAGAGCGACCGGTACTTTGCCTCGCTCAGGTTCAGTTGCTCGGTCCTTTCGAGCACGCGCTGCTCCAGCGTCGCGTTCAGGCTGCGTACCTCCTCTTCGGCCTTCTTCCGGCGCGTGATGTCGCGGAGAAAAGAAATGAAGAGATGTTCTCCGCTTACCTGAGCGGTCGAAATGGTCATTTCAATATCGATCTCACGCCCGTCTTTGCAGAGCGCAGGCAACTCAACGGTCCGGTTCACGAACTTGCCCTCAGCCGTATCGAGAAAATGCCTGATCCCATTCACATGGCGTTCCCGGAACCTTTCCGGAACGATGAACCGGTGAAGGGGTTGACCAATGGTCTCCTCCTGTCCCCATCCAAAGATCCTTGCTGCGGCGGGATTCCACCGCACAACGGAGCCATTCCTGTCTATGGCAATCACCGCGTCGGGCGCGCTGGTGAAGATCGTCTGCACCTGCACTTCCCGCTCCTTTAACCGGGCGATGTGATCGATCACTTCTTCTCCAAGCGAATTCAAACCGGCGGCCAGCGCATCGATCTCGTCACCGTCGTCACCGATCGGCGCGCGTTCCGAAAAGTCGAGTATCGTATACCTGAGTAAAATATCGAGCAGTTTTTCGATCCGCTTTTCCCTCTCCTCATATACGCGCTGCCGGGCGGCCAGCCGCGCCCCCAGCTCATTCAACGCAAGGGCTATTTCACCCACTTCAACAGAGGTTCCCGACGCCGGCGGCGCAGCGGTATAGTCTCCTTCAGCAAATCTCCGCACCTGCTCTACGATTGCCGTCATCCGCGATTCGTCCTTCAACGCCGGGGTCATAGATACTGCTTTAGCCAAGCCTTCGCCTGTCCCTCGTCGTTGAACATCTTCACCGGGTAAGGCTGCGACTTCAGGTTAAAAAATAAATTGGCCAACATTTTTCCCAGGGCTGATTCCGAGATCATGGCTATCGCCTTGATGACGCGCGGAAATTCTTCGGCCGCATAGGCCCTCACTTCCCTGGAGCTTTCGGTCGCGTGCGTAACATCGATAAGCAAACACACCTTTTCCGGGCCGATGTGGCTCCGGAATTCCTCGAACGATTGTTTAGCCTGTTCAAGCGTTTGGGGCGCACTCTTCTTTGAAATCGCATAGACGATCCCTGATTCGTCAAACCACATACGTGATGTAGGCATCTCAATTATTTTGCCGTCATCGGGTATTGATAGCATATATCTCGAGGCATAGAATACATTCCCGTCCTTAAGAAAGGACATCAAAAAAACGACATAAACAGCGGGGCTCAAGATACGAACCAGCGTCCCACTGCGACTCCCCTAGGGGTGTGGAAAAAAATCACCGGTTATCGTAAAAGTAAATTACGAATTTATGATCAAATGCCCTAGCGTCATCCCTAAATATATATATAAGTCCCT
>DASVOT010000607.1:0-8967 GCA_036383235.1 Chryseosolibacter sp. | reverse complement strand
ATGGGCAAATGCACGACCAGGGGGTGGAAGTGCCCGAAAAATTCCATCACAGATGTAAACACGTTGTCTTCAGGTTAGAGCGCTGTTCAATACCAACAATGACGAAAAAACTTATCCCAGGATCTCGCGGATTACTTTACCCCTTGTATCGGTCAACCTGAAAGGTCTGCCCTGGAATGGATACGTAAATTTTTCATGGTCGAAGCCAAGCTGGTGCAGGATGGTCGCCTGTATGTCGAACGGCTCCACCCTTCCGCTGATGGCGTTGTAGCCGATCTCATCCGTTTCCCCGTAGCTGCCGCCCTTCCTGATACCGGCGCCGGCCATCCACATGGTGAATGCCTCCGCATGATGGTCCCTTCCCTTGTACGGCATCTTGAGTCCGAGTCGGTTTTCCTGCATGGGTGTGCGGCCGAATTCTCCTCCCCACACCACCAGGGTTTCTTCCAGTAGCCCCCGTTGTTTCAGGTCGAGTATGAGGGCGGTAATGGGTTTATCCACCTGCCTGCATTTGTTTTTGAATCCGATCTCCAACGCGTCCTCGCTTCCGGCCCCATGGCTGTCCCATCCCCAGTCAAACAACTGGACGAAACGCACGCCTTTTTCCACGAGCTTGCGCGCAAGCAGTACGTTGTTCGCAAAACATTCCTCGCCGGGTCTGGTGCCGTACATTTCATGAATGTACTCCGGCTCATTGTTGATGTCCATTACCTCTGGCACGGAGATCTGCATCTTATAGGCCAGCTCGTATTGCGATATCCGCGACAACGTTTCCGGATCGTTGAACACCGCGTGCGATTGCTCGTTCACTTTATTGATCGCCTGGATCGATGCCTTCCGGATGTCTGAATCCACTCCGTCAGGGTCATTAATGAACAGCACCGGGTCGCCCACGCTTCTGCATTGCACACCCTGGTACACGCTGGGAAGGAATCCATTGCCCCACACGCTCTTGCCCGCGTCGGGATTATTTCCCCCGGAGGTAAGCACCACAAAGCCGGGCAGGTTTTGGTTTTCGGTGCCGAGACCGTAGGTAACCCACGATCCCAGGCTCGGCCGGCCCAATCGCGGACCGCCTGTGTGCATCATCAGTTGCGCAGGCGCATGGTTGAACTGGTCTGTGCTCACCGCCCGAAGAAAACTGATCTCATCGACGATGGTGGCCAGGTGCGGAAGGTTATCGCTGATCCAGGTCCCGGTCTGCCCATGTTGGGCAAACTTGGCCTGTGCGCCCATCATCTTCGGCACGCCGCGAATAAATGCAAACCGCTTCCCTTCGAGGAGTGACTGCGGGCAGTCCTGTCCGTCCATCTTCATGAGCTCGGGTTTGTAATCAAACAGCTCGAGCTGCGAGGGAGCACCCGCCATGTGGAGATAGATCACGCTCCTGGCCCTGCCGGGAAAATGTGGCAGCTTCGGCATCAGCGGGTGAACGGGATCGAATACAACGTCGTCCGGAGAATGCAGCGCCTGAGCGCCGCATCCGGCAAACAAAGAACCGAGCGCAAGGGCGCCCAGGCCCATGGCGCTCTCTTTCAGGAAATGGCGCCTGGTGTGAAGGCGAAGCAGCGCCTGCTGCGCTTTCCTCATAAGACGTTGATCCTCAACTTTTCTCTTGCCCATAGCTATGCCGTTAATTCTTGGTTAACACCTCGTCCAGGTTCAGCAGGGCATTTGCCACCACCACCAGGGCCGCGGTCTTCGCTTCGTTTCCGTCACTCGTACCTCCACCCAAAAGCGCGCGCGCTTTTTCCGGATCGTCCTTGTATCGGTTGTACGCGATCGTATATAGCTCCATCAATGCCTCCAGGCTTTTGTCGTCGGCCGGATGCCAGGCGGCGAGCCGGTAGCCTTCGGCGATCTGCGCCTTCACATCTTCGCCCCCTTCCTTCCGGAGCCGAAACGCAAAATGCCTGGCGAGGTCCAGGTAGGCGGAGTCGTTCAGGATCGTCAACGCCTGCAACGGGGTGTTTGTGCGCACCCGCCGCGCCGTACACACATCGCGGGCCACACCGTCGAAGGTGATCATCGACGGATACGGCGCAGACCTCTTCCAATAGGTGTACACCGCCCGGCGGTACTGCTCCCTGCCCTTACTCGTCTCCCAGTCGCGCCCGTTGTAAGGTGACCGCCAGAGACCTTTTGGCTGATACGGATACACACTCGGCCCGTACATTTCAGGATTTAACATACCGCTGATGCAGAGGGCCTGGTCGCGCACCTGTTCGGCGGATAACCTCACGCGGGAACTCCGCGCGTAAAACCTGTTGTTGGGATCTTTCTTCAACGCCTGCTCCGGAATCTTAGAGTCCTGCCGGTACGTGGCGCTGAGCACCATCGTGCGGATCAGTTTCTTCAGGCTCCATTGATAATCGTTCATGAACGCATAGCTAAGCCAGTCCAGTAGCCGGGGATGCGTGGGCGCAACGCCTTGCGAGCCAAGATCCTCCAGTGTTTCAGCGAGCCCCGTTCCGAAGAGTTGTTCCCAGGTGCGGTTCACCATTGTTCTGGCAGTGAGCGGATTTTCCTTCGACGTCAGCCACCTCGCCAGCCCCAGTCGGTTCGCAGGCGCATCCGGCGGAAAAGGATTCAATGATCCCGGAACGCCGGGCTCTACCTTCTCACCCTTCGTCATCCAGTTGCCGCGCTCGAACACATAGGAGGTGCGCTTCATGTACGGCGGATTCTCAATCATGACCGGCGTTGTGGGAACATCCGCCCGCAATAATTTCCAGAATGTACCTTCAATTTCCGCATACCCTTTATCCGCTTTCCGCGGAAGAGGGTCGGTGAAAGCAATCCAGTCGACCTTGGCGCCCGTGCGAACAGAATTCCGGAGATTCGGATTCGCGTAGGTGAAATAAAGCGTATGCATGCCGCTCACCGGCTTCAGCGACGCCTCTGCAATTTCCCATTTCCATCCATTGTTATCCGTCTTCGGCAAAGGCACCACCGCGATCACCTCTCCCTGGGGTTTGTCCAGATGAATCTTCCAGGTACCGCCTTCGAAGAAACTCTCGTACCGGAAAATGAGGCGCGAATGGTTGCCGAGGTTCGCGCGCTTCATCCTGCAAAGCGCATTGTTCCGGAATTCGATCCAGGTAGGATCGCCCAGCGCGCTGTTGATGAAGCTGTCGCAGACCATGGTGTTATAAGAGGGTTGCCAGGTCTTCAAAAACATCGCCACCTCTTGCGCTTTTTCAGGGGACGAACCCTTCTCAACCCACTCGACCACTTTTGCAAGCTCCTGCTGCTGTGTATCGTCATAATGCCGGAAGAGCGGATAGTCGTCCTGCGAATCTTCGTCGCGCGTGTTGTTGAAGAAGGCGAGGAACTTGTAGTACTCTTCATGGCGGAATGGATCGTAGGGGTGGCTGTGACATTGCACGCATCCAAAGGTCGTGCCCATCGTGGCCGTCCAGGTGGTATTCACCCGGTCGATAATTGCAGAGGTTCTGAACTCCTCATTGTCGGTGCCACCTTCATCGTTGGTCATGGAGTTGCGGTGAAAAGCAGTGGCGATGAGATCGGCATCGGTTGAATTGGGCAACAGGTCGCCTGCGATTTGTTCGGTGAGAAACCGATCGTAGGGTTTGTCTTCGTTGAAGGCGCGAATGAGCCAGTCGCGGTATCGCCAGATTTCTCTGCCACCGTCTTTTTCATAGCCTTTCGTATCGGCATAGCGCGCAAGGTCCATCCACACACTGGCCCATCGCTCACCGAAGTGCGGAGAGGCCAGCAGCGAGTCAACCAGCGCCGCGTAGTCTTCCTCGCCTCCTTTTGCGCTGAGAAATTTCTCCGCCAGACGTTCGGGGGGCAGCAACCCGATGACATCGAGGCTGACCCTTCGCAGGAATGTTCGCCTGTCGGTGGGCGGAGATGGCTCGAGTCCATTCTCAGTTAGTTTTTGTTCGATAAAGTTGTCGATGGGATTGAGCGCCCAGCTGCTCTTTTGCGGAATCAGTCCGAAGAATGTCGCCGGCTCCGGCACTTCCACTTCCTTCACCGGCACATACGCCCAGTGTTCGCCCCACTTTGCGCCCTCGTTAATCCATCTGCGGAAGAGGTCGATCTCCTCTCCCGACAATGGCTCGTGCATGTAGGGCATCCGCTCTTCCGTGTCGCGCACCGTCAGCCGTCGTATGATCTCACTGTGGTCTGCGTCGCCGGGAATTATTGCCGGTTTACCCGATTTGGTTTTCCCCAGCGCTTCTTCGCGAAACAGCAGGCTGAAACCGGATTTTTGCTTTACGCCGCCGTGGCAGGTGATGCATTTCTGGTTGATGATGGGTTTTACTTCACCGGTGAAGTCCACAGGCTTCGGAACCACAAAATTCAGGTAGGCTACGGCAATTCCCGTTCCGATGATTCCCACAGCAATTAATTTCCCGTATCGAAACATGACGCGCTGGCCGGTTTAAATAAAAAACGTTTTCAGGGATTCTCTTGCAGAATCCTTAAAGTAAGATAGCAAAATATCACAGGAAAATAAAGGGACACAATATCTTACACAAACGGCGGGAAAACCAATTGCGCAATTTCTGAATCAGCGTCTACTCCGTTTTCAGGACGTCGGCGGGATTGGAACGGGCAATTTTCAGGGTCTGCGAAGCGAGGATGAGCAAGGCGATGCCCATTACGACCAGCACGCCCAGCGAAAACTCCATCACGCCCATAGGGGCATGGTTGGCCACCTTGGGCAGCAGAACAATATCGAAGAACAGGTAGGTAAGGGGCAGGCCGATCGCTGCCGCAATGACCAGCAGCAGCAGAAAACCTTTACTCAGCAAATACAGGAGTCTGGCTTCTGTTGCGCCCAGAACCTTCCGGATACTCACTTCCTTGCGTCTCGTTTCGGTGGTGAATACCACCATGCCGAGCAACCCAATGGAAGAAATGCAGATGATCAGGAACGCCAGGAAAGACCCCGCTTTCATCGACCCCTTCAATCCCTGAAATCCCTCTTCAATTTCTGCATCATAGAATTTCGCGTCCAGCGGATGCACGTTGTCGATTTTTTTCCAGATGTCCTCAATCTTTGAATACGTCTCCGGCCAGTCGCCGGAAAGGATCTTTACATTCAGGTATTGTGCCTGATCGGGACCGTACCGAATGATCACTTCATTCCGCGCACCTCCGTCATTGGCTCTTCCATAGGAGAAATCCCTGACCACCCCGACGATCGTCAGGTCCTTACCTCCTACCCGGAGCACCCTGCCGATCGCCTTCCCCGGATCGGTCTTGTCAACATGGAGGCGCTGCAATACCTTTTCGTTGATGATCACCTCGCGCTCTTCCTTCCCCCCGGCGGCAGCCGTGAAATTTTGTCCCGCGACGAGCTGATGATCGTGAAGGGGGAGGTAATTCTCGTCAACGACGTTGTATCCCACAAAAGTAGAGTCCTCCGGCGTATCCGGATTTTTAATGAAGTCTCCCCAATAATTTCCGACACTGGTGATGATCAGCGATTGCGCTATGCCTTTCACCTCCGGCAGCTCGGCGATCCCCTTCTTTAAAAGCTCCGCCTTGTTGCCCTGCAGCCGGATATTGAGGATGTTGGCCGTGGTGAAGCCGAGGTTGTAGTGAATGAAGTGCTTGTACTGTTTATACAGCACGAGCGTGGCGGTGATGGCCATGACGGAAATGCAGTACTGGAAAACGATGAGCACCCTTCGTGTCGTGACACCTTTGAAGGCGGGGATCGCCGACAGGTTCTTCAGGACCTGGATGGCATTTACACGCGAAAAGAACAAAGCCGGAAAGAGGCCCGCCCACAAGCCGACCAGCACGGCAAACAAAACGAAAAGCGCGACAAGCCCAGGTGAGACGTCCATCGCCAGGATCTTTTGCAGGGAATTCTCCAGCCCGAGGAAATGCGGCCTCACAACCAGGAACAATCCGAAGGCTAGAACGAGCGCCAACAGTGAAATAACGACCGATTCCACCAGGAACTGGTTGATCACATGACTTTTCTGCGCTCCGATCGTTTTGCGGATACCGAGCTCACGGGTGCGCCTGAACGATCGCGCAATGGAAAGATTGGTATAGTTCAGGCATGCGGATAACACTACGATAAATGCCAGCGCGCAAAGGATCCAGACAACGGACGCGCCAAGGGTCGGACCCATCTCGTTGCCCAGGTCCGCCCCGGTCATGATGTCGTCAAGGGGTTGCAAGGCAAACTCCACGTGCGTGAGCCGCACCGTCTTGTCTTCCTTCTCGCTGAGCCTTTTGAGATTCGCGAGGAGCGCGTCAGCATGGCGGTCGTCTTCCACGAGAACATAGACCCACGTGCTCCACAGATTGTCCCACGACAGCTCGCGCTTATTCTCCGCTTCCGTGATGTCACGCGTCGACCAGGAGCCGAGCATCTCGAACCTGATGTGCGAGAAGGTCGGAACATCCTCAATCACGCCTGTTATCGTGTATTCGCGCTCCTCGTATTTGGCACCGAAATCGCCCCCCGACTTCAGGACTAACGTTTTTCCCAGCACGTTTACGTCGCCAAACAGCTTGCGGGCGGATTTCTCCGTAAGCACCACCGAGAATGGCGCCTTGAGCGCTGTTTCAGGATTGCCCTGAAGCAATCGGAAAGAAAAAACCTTGAACACTCCCTCGTCTGCCCATAACCCCGACAACGGAAGCGTCTTCTCCCCGACGGCGACGTCGCCGGAAAATCCGCGGTGAAAAACCGCGACGCCTTCGATACCGGTAAACGATTCCTTGATGGCCTTCGCTGCCTTCGGGGAAGTGGTGGCCATGAAGTTGTTGTCTTTCCTGCCATTGAATTCGTACCGGTTGATCACGCGGTAGATCCGGTCGTGGCGCTCGTGAAATCGATCGTAAGAATAAAGATCCGACAGCATGGCAATGATCAGCAATCCCACCGACATGCTGATGGCCAGCCCGGCAATATTAATGAACGAAAACAACTTGTTGCGCACGAGGCTGCGGCCCGAGGTTTTGATGTAGCTTCCGATCATGATCCAGTGGATTAAAAGGTGGATGAATTCAGGTTTGCGGATGGTGTAAAATCGAAAAAACTTAAAAACATCGAGGACGTAGATCAGGCGCGCCCGAAGCGCACCTTTCACCCCCAGGTTGCGCTGGAAATATTCGTTGAGATCTCCCTCAAGATCTTCCAGCAATTCAGGCTTGCAGTACCAGGCCAGTAATTTCCTTGCCCAGTGCGGTGGCGAAACTTCGCGGGGTGGCTTCATTCAGATATTCTTCAATGCGAGGTCAGAGATCCGGCTCCATAACTGCTCACGCATCTCGCGTGACTTTACAAGGGCGGCTTTTCCGGCGTTCGTCACCGTGTAATATCGCTTCCGCTTTCCGCCGCGGGCACTCGTCGCCTCGCCAAGCTTGCTCTTTACATATCCTTTGCCTTCCAACCTGTTCAGCACGGCATGAACCACCCCAAGCTTCGCGGGTCGGCTCAACGTCTTTTCCAGCTCGTCGCAGATGGCCACACTGTATGCCTCGTTGACCAGAACCGCAATGGTCAGCAATACCATCTCTTCGAATTCGCCCAGGTTCGTCCCTTTCATGTTTTATTAATTACGTAAATGTATGTAAAATTGTTTCAAAAGTCAAGCTGACAGGCAGTTGGGCTACTGGCTGTTGGCGATTAACACATCCATCGCCTCCGGCCCGAAGAAATGATGCCACCGTAAAAGCAGTTCGTTCGCCGCTCACACAATTTTCAGCTCAGGCGGTTATTGTAATTTTAAACCTTCTACTCACCGGAGGGTCTAAAGACCATGGAAAAGTGCCTCCTTCTTTTTGTTTGGATCGCCCTGAGCACGGCCGCCGTCGCGCAGAAACCTGTCCGCATCTCGGGAGCCGTTGCAGACAGCCTCGAAAACATTTCTCTGCCCGGCGTGAACGTGGTCCTTAAGAACGTTCGCGATAGCACCCGCATCACGGGAATCGCCACCGATACAAACGGCCAGTTTACATTCGGCGGGGTGACGCCCGGACGTTATCTGTTAAAACTGTCGTACATTGGCTATGCGACGGTCGAAAAGACCTTGTCCGTTCGCGGCGGTGACATCGATCTTGGAACGTTGACCATGACACCATCCGTCACCACACTCAGAAGCATTGAAATCGAGAGCACGGCCGTCAGGGTAGAGCAGAAAGAAGACACCATCCGGTACAATGCAACGGCCTTCAAGACAAACCCCGACGCCACCGCAGAAGATCTGCTCGCAAAGATGCCCGGCATCACGGTAGATGAGAAAGGCGTAAAAGCGCAAGGCGAAGACGTAAAGCAAATATTGCTCGACGGGAAAAAATTCTTTGGTGACGATCCGAACATCGCGCTGAGAAATCTGCCTGCGGAGATCATCGACAAGGTGGAGGTCTTCGACCAGCTCAGCGAGCAATCGCAGTTCACGGGATTCGACGATGGCGACACCCAGAAAACCATCAACATCCGCACAAAGAGGGGGATGAACAACGGTCAGTTCGGAAAGGCAAGCGCCGGCGCCGGCGAGGACGATCGCTACATCGCCAGCGCGAACTATAACTCTTTCAGTGGCGCCCGCCGGGCCACCTTGCTGGGTCTCTCCAATAATATCAACCAGCAGAACTTCAGCACCGACGACCTGCTCGGCGTCACCGGTAGCACGGGTGGGGGAAGGGGAGGCGGACGCGGAGGGCGCGGCGGCGGACAGCGGGAAGGGGGAAACCGATCGGGCGGCGATGCAGGAAACTTTCTTCTCGGCCGGCAAAACGGTATTTCCAACACGAATTCAGGCGGATTGAATTACATCACCGAATGGAGAAATAAAGTCGAATTCTCCGGAAGCTACTTTTTTAACACTGCGGACAACCGTACGATAACCGATCTGTCGCGCAACTACATTTCCCGCGACAGCGGGATGACCTACGTGGAAAACAGCAACGCACGCAGTACCAACACCAACCACCGCGTTCACTTCCGCCTCCGGTACGATA
>DASVOT010000606.1:0-5860 GCA_036383235.1 Chryseosolibacter sp. | reverse complement strand
CCAGCTTCAACGAGTCCGCCTACACGAACTATGAAAATTATTTTGATGAAGCGAAAAATGTGGTTGAACATGACTGGAAGGAACGGAATACGCTGTTCCTGCTGATCAGCGACCCCTCACGCCTGGAGACGGTGGCGAGGCAGATCCAGCCTTACAGGGAAAACAACAACAAGGTGAGGGAGGATTTCCAGATCCGCGAATTCAAGCTGGATCCCTTCGTGGGCATGGCCCAGCGCGACACCAGCAATGACACATGGGCGCAGACCCGCAGCGCAAACGCCAGAGCGGCGGTGATCGCGCCGCTGATCATGGCTGTCCTCGTTCTGCTGATCGCCTGCTTCAATATGACCAACACGGCAATTGCCATTTCCTCGCGGCGGCTGAAGGAGATCGGCGTCAGAAAGGTGATGGGCAGCTTACGCTCGCAACTGGTCTTTCAGTTTCTCGGCGAGACCACTTTTGTTTGTGGCATTGCCTTGCTCCTGGGTTTGTTCCTTGGAGAAGTCCTCATCGGGGCCTGGAACGCTCTTTGGGAAAACATGAAGCTCACCTCGCATTACTTCGATAATCCCGCGTTCTTGCTTTTCATGATCGGCATGCTCCTGTTTACCGCCCTGGTGGCTGGGGGCTACCCGGCTTTTTATATCAGTCACTTTAAGCCCATCAGCATCCTGAAAGGGAAATTGAAGTTCGGTGGAACGAATTATTTCACCCGTGTGCTGTTGGGTCTTCAGTATGCGATTTCACTCATTGCCGTCATCTTTGCCATTGCATTTTATGGCAATTCTGTTTTCCAACGTGATTTTGACATCGGATTTAATCAACGGGGTGTGATCACCGCCTATGTGGAGAACCAGGGTGAATTCGAAACCTACCGGAATGCGCTGCTGGATAACAAGGAGATTTTGTCCGTTGCCGGATCGAGCCACAGTATCTTTTCCGCCCGATATAATGATCCGGTAAAGTACGGGGCCAAGCAACTGGACGTCGATATTATGGATGTTGGCGACAATTACCTCGGCACGATGGGCCTCACGCTGGTGAAGGGCCGCGATTTCAGGAAAGACTCCGAGACAGACAGGAAGGAGTCCATCATTGTCACAGAGAAATTTGCTGACAGTTTTGGATGGGAGGAGCCCATCGGCAAGGAAATCATCTGGAAAGACACCGTGAAATTATACGTGATCGGTGTCATAAAAAATGTGTACACACAGGGTTTGTGGCGCGAGATGGAACCCATGATGATACGCTACACCACACCCGACAAATACACCCATGTGCTGGTGAGCGGTGCGGCCGCGTCCATTACAGATATTAATACATTCATGGAGCGTGAATGGAAAAAGATTTTTCCCAACCGATTGTATAACGGCTGGTACCTGGACTCGGGCATGACTGAGGCGTTGACGGTAAACAACAACATTGTCAAGATGTTTGTGTTTATGGGCGTGATCGCGCTGGTCCTCTCCGTCACGGGCTTGTTTTCGCTTGTGTCCCTTACCATCATCAAGCGAATGAAAGAGATCGGTGTGCGCAAAGTGCTCGGCGCCTCGGTCGCTAACATCACGCGTATCATTAACACGGAATTCATGATCATCCTGGTGATCTCCGCGATCTCCGGGTCCGTGATGAGCTACTTTCTGGTGGACATCCTGATGGCGAATATCTGGAGGTATTACCAGCCGGCCACGACCCTCACCTTTGTCGTGTCCGTCTGTATGATGTTTTCCATTTCCGCATCCGCGGTCGGCTACAAAGTATTCGCCGCGGCGTCTATGAACCCGGTCAATACGTTGCGCGATGAATAGATCCCGCGCCGATGGGAATACCAGGGCGCGATAAAATGCTGATGATCCAAGTGAATAAACATAAAAAATCCTGCTATGCTTCGAAATTACTTTAAGCTTGCCTTGCGGAATATGGCGAAATACAAATTCTTTTCCGCGGTCAATATTCTGGGTATGAGTATCGGCATTGCCGCGTGCCTGCTGATCCTGTTATACGTCGTCGATGAATTGAGCTTCGATCGTTTTCACGAGCATGCGGACCGGATCTACCAGGTAGGCCTGCACGGCAAGATCGGCGGTCAGGATATCACGGTTGCGAACACCTGTCCCCCGATGGCGGAGGCCCTGGTGAGAGAAGTTCCGGGCGTGAGACAGGCGACGCGCATCGCCAATTTCTGGGGAGCCCCTACGTTGAAATACGGCGACAAAACTTTTACAGAAGAGAAAGTATTTCATGCTGATTCGAATTTTTTTGAGTTCTTCAGCTACAAGCTCGTCGCGGGCGATCCGAAGACCGCCCTGCTGGAACCCAATACCATCGTGCTCACCAGACACATTGCCGATAAATATTTTGGCAACGACGATCCCCTGGGAAAACTGATCACGGTCGGTGGCGACAAAACCTACAAGGTGACCGGCGTGGCAGAAGACGCCCCCCTCAATTCGCATTTTATTTTTAACGTCCTGCTTTCCAGTCGTTCAGTGGAGCAGTTGGAGCGCACCCAGTGGTTAAGTAATTTTCTCTTCACCTATTTTATGCTTGACGACAAGACTTCCGTTGCGTCGGTGGACGCGAAGTTCAGGGATTTTGTCATCAAATATGTAGGCCCGGAGGTGGAGAAATTCATGGGCGTTAGCATCACCCAGATGGAAGCGCAGGGCGGGGCCTACGGATTTTTCAGCACGCCCCTGACCGATATTCATCTTCGTTCCAAGACAAGGGACGGCCTGGAGCCGGAGGGCAACATCATGTATGTGTATTTCTTTGCCGGGATCGGTTTGTTTATCATTCTCATTGCGTGCATCAATTTTATGAACCTTTCTACGGCGCGGTCCGCCGGGCGCGCGAAAGAAGTCGGCCTTCGCAAAACGCTTGGCTCTCATCGTTCCCAGATGGTCCGGCAGTTCCTGGCTGAATCGGTTCTTTACAGTTTTATCGCAGTCGTGCTGGCGCTGCTGATCTGTTATTTCGTTTTGCCGCAATTCAACCTTCTCGCCGGTAAGCAGCTTGGCATGAGCGTCTTTGCCCGGCCTGTTTTTGTGGTTGCAATTTTGGCGCTCATTCTGTTGGTGGGAATTGTTGCCGGCAGTTATCCCGCGTTCTACCTTACGTCTTTCAGTGCGGTCGAGGTTCTGAAGGGGAAGGTCCGCGCGGGCATGAAAAGCAAAGGCGTAAGGAGCACGCTGGTTGTGTTCCAGTTTGCGCTTTCCATCTTCCTGATCATCTTCACGGGAATCGTTTATCAGCAGATCAGCTATATGCAAAGGCGTGACCTTGGCATCGACAAACGCAATGTGCTGATCCTTCCCAACGCCGGGAGGCTTGGCAAAAACAAGACTGCCTTCAAAAACGCCGTGGCGCAGCAAACAGGGATTGTCAAAGCCAGTTTCACCAACAACAGCTTTCCGGGCGTGAACAATACCACCGTGTTCAAGTCGGCCGGATCCGAACAGGACCACATCATGGGACAGTATTACGCGGACTACGACCATCAGGATGTTTTGAGGTTCGAATTGAAGGAGGGCCGCTATTTCTCGCGCGATTTTCCGTCCGATTCCACGGCTATCCTGCTCAATGAAGCTGCGGTGAAAGAATTTGGTTTTGCGCACCCCCTGCAGGAGGAGCTCTTGTATAATGACGACAAGCCGGAAAGGCTGAAGGTCATCGGTGTGTTCAAGGACTTTAATTTTGAATCCCTGAAAAATGAGATCCGTCCGCTGGCGATCCGTTTGGCCAACGATTCATATCAGATGATGATCCGGTACGAAGGCAATCCTGCGGATGTCATTGCCAGGGTGGAGACGCTTTGGAAGCAGACTGTGCCTGGAGAGCCGTTCGACTACAAGTTCCTGGATGAAAATTTCGATCAGTCGTTCCGATCCGAGCAACGGATGGGCCAGTTGTTTACGGTTTTTTCCGGACTAGCGATCTTTATCGCCTGCCTTGGCCTGTTTGCCCTGGCTGCTTTCATGGCAGAGCAGCGCACGAAAGAAATTGGAATCCGCAAAGCGATGGGGGCAACGACGACGGGCCTCACGCTGATGCTTTCAAAAGAGTTCACGAAACTTGTGGTCATTGCGTTCCTGCCCGCGGCAGTGGTGGCCTGGTTCGTGGTGAACCGCTGGCTGGCCGGTTTCGCCTATCGCATTGATGTCGGTCCGTGGATCTTTATTGGAAGCGGTGTAATCGCCACGGCAATCGCATGGTGCACGGTGAGCTTCCAGTCTATAAAGGCGGCGGCTGCCAATCCCGTGCATTCTCTCAGGTACGAGTGAAGGCTGCTGACGTTCGGCTGACGAACGCGCTTGAGCATAGGCGGCCGAGGTCAAAGGTCACTGGCGATAAGCTTGAACCATTCCGTGTAGTGGGATGGATTTTCGGCAATATCTTTCTTCAGCCACGGCACGTCGACAAACTTCCAGTCCTCGACCTCCATCTTATTGATTTGAGGCGTTCCGTTGAACGTGCCGACAAAAACGTGGTCGAGCTCGTGCTCCGTGAGGTTATTATCGAGCCGTGCTTTGTACAGGAAGGTATGTGAAAAAGTGGGTTGAAGGTCAATTCCCATTTCCTCCTTGAGTCTTCTGCGCGTTGCCTCCTCCATGCTTTCTTCGGGAAGGGGATGGCTACAGCAGGCATTTGTCCAAAGCCCACTGCTGTGATATTTGTTTTGCGACCGCTTTTGAAGAAGGATCTTGCCTTCATTATTGAAGAGCAGAACGGAAAATGCGCGGTGCAGCAAGCCTTTCCTATGCGCCTCCATTTTTTCCATGGTGCCAACGACCTGATCTTTCGAATCAACCAATATTACGTGTTCCATTCAGATCAATTTCAGGGTCATTAACAAATGAGAGAACTACAAAGTTGCCGTGTTTAAGTTTTATGGATACTCACCGTTCACCTGGACGCCGCAAGATACTACATAAAGCCGATGTACACATGAAACGCCGGCGAAGAGCCGACGCAGGCACGCTGATGAGAATTTTGTGAGCCAGACAACTTTTCGCGATATTTCCGCGCCGGCGGCCGCCGGCTTTCCATTTTTTGTATACCATTGGAGTCTTAAACGTTTCCATTCAACTGGTTAGAAAGCTTCGCAGCGCGCCAGCTGATTTTGCGGGAGCGGAAATAGTGACTTTTGATCTATGTCTACAGATTCGTTGAAGATCGGGAGAGATTGGTTCCGCGACATGGGGTGGGAGCCTTTTGGTTTCCAGGTGGAAGCATGGGAAGCTTACCGCGACGGTCACAGCGGCCTGGTGAATGCGCCTACCGGCAGTGGAAAGACCTATTCTTTGATGCTACCGATTGTGGCGGAGTTCATGTTGCGGCATCAGACGGCGCGGTCGGCGAAGGATGCGGGTTTACAGGCGATCTGGATCACGCCGATCCGGGCGTTGTCGAAGGAGATAGAGCTTTCGGCCCGGCGCCTGATCGAAGGGTTAAATATTCCCATGACGGTGGCCGTGCGTTCTGGCGACACGCCGATGAAAGACAGGGTGAAACAGAAAACCAAACCTCCGCACCTGCTCATCACGACGCCGGAAAGCCTGCATCTGCTGCTTGCTCAACGATCGTACAAGGATTTCTTCCGGGACCTGAAAGTTTTGGTGGCGGATGAGTGGCACGAGTTGATGGGATCGAAGCGCGGCGTCCAGGTGGAGCTGGCACTGTCGCGACTAAAGTCCGTCGCCCCAGGCCTGAAGGTATGGGGAATTTCGGCAACCATTGGAAACATGGACCAGGCGTTCGAGGCATTGCTTGGCAGCTATTACGCGAGGGGTGGCTTTAAGATCATCCGTGCCGATATCGAGAAAAAGGTTGAGATCATTTCAGTGCTGCCGGATTCATT
>DASVOT010000605.1:0-7416 GCA_036383235.1 Chryseosolibacter sp. | reverse complement strand
CAGGCGCGAGAGGAGGGCTTTGTCGAGCATGGAGATCCGGATGAGCGGCGGCACGGAGCGTATCGCATTCGCGCAGGGTATTCGTGTCCGGCTGTGCACGATGCGCTTGTATTGAAGGATATAAGAGGACGGCACCCGGGGCCTTAGCTCGAGCGTGGGGATCCGGCTGCCGTCTTTCCGGAAGACCGGTTCGTTTTCCTCCCACACGACGTGCAAGACGACGTTTTCATACGCGGGATCCTCCTGGTGCTTATGCTCCCTCCATCCCGACGACAGGATGTGGATCTCCACACTGCCTGCCCATTCAATAGAGTCGATCTTCAGCTTGGCGTTGTGAAAATCGGGACCGGAATCCGCGTTCCTGATCCCCGGACTGAATACGGCGATCTCTTCACCGGCGCTGCTTCTGAGATCTTTCTTATCGAAGTACTGGAATTGCCAGATAAAATGAAGGAATGACTCGTTCATGATGAGAGGGCTTGGGTCAGACCCAAGTTACGTATACTTGTCGAGATAACGCTCCATTTCCTGCTGGACTTTATGTGCTTCGCGGCCCGCCTGCCCGGCGAAATCTTTTTCGGAGGAGGCGTAGATGATTGCCCTGGAGGAGTTGACGAGAAGGCCGCATTGTTTGTTCATTCCGTATCTTGAAACCATTTCAAGATCGCCGCCCTGTGCGCCGATGCCGGGCACGAGAAAGAAATAGCCCGGGGCAAGCTTCCGGATCGACGAAATTTTCTCGGCCTGCGTGGCGCCCACCACGAACATGAGTTGGTCGGCCGATGCCCATTGGCAGGCTTTCACCATCACCTCTTCGTAAAGCTTTCTTCCTGTAGCCCTGGATTCTATCAGCTGGAAATCACTGCTCCCGGGGTTGGAGGTGTGCGCGAGAAGAATCACCCACTTCCCACTGTAGTTGAGAAACGGTTTTACTGAATCCTCGCCCATGTACGGTGTAACCGTGAGGGCGTCAAAGGGGAGATACTCGAAAAAAGTCCTGGCGTAGAGGGCGGAGGTGTTGCCTATGTCACCCCTCTTGGCGTCAGCAATGGTGAGAATGCCCTTCGGCACATACGCCAGCGTTCTTTCGAGGCTTTGCCACCCTTTTGGCCCCAGGGCCTCATAAAAAGCAATGTTGGCCTTGTAGGCCACGCAATACGGATGGGTAGCGTCAATGATCTGCCTGTTGAATTCAAAGACCGGATCGTCCGCCGAACGCAGGTGGTCGGGGATCTTCTCTATGTCTGTGTCCAGGCCAACACAGAGATACGACTTTTTGGCTTCGATCTGCTGAAAAAGCTGGGAGGCGTTCATCTCCCAAAAATAGGTTCAATCTCCGAAGTTTAAAGTTCCGCGCTCAAAGATTAGGCTTAAAGTCCGCCGCCCAGTCGCGGTTTCCGTCCGTCCGGGACGCAGACATTGTCTGAAATTCCCAGTCACCGACGACTTATCGGAGGTCGATGATCTCCACGCCGGGATATTTCTTCGGATCGAACGCAAAGTAGCTGTCTGCCACCTCAGCGTTGGGAACAAACCGGGTGATGGTGTACTTGTAGCGGTTTCCGCCCTTGTCAAACATGGTAAGGCTTTGGATCACCTTCTCTTTCTTTTTGATGAGAAGCTTGATCTTGAAATACTGCGCATCCTTCTTTTCTGGAACAAGGTCTATTTCCTCGCAAGGGACGCCCCCCTCGGTCTTGTCCTGAATATACAGGTATTTAAAATCCTTCTGGTATATCTCGTAGATTTTCAGGGGGTTGATATCGCCCGAATTCTTGTCGTAGTTATCGATGTTCACCTCTTTCACCTCAGGCAGGTAGGTCCAGACCGTCACCCCATTGTTGATCACTTCCTGCTCCGGCAGCGAAATGCGGTATTTATCGCCTTTCACCGTCAGTTTTCCTTTGAATTCTTCTTTGATGTTCTCGACGTCGTTGGTAAGGGCGTATGAAAAGCTGGCTTCATAGGTGGGAAGGGACTTGTATTTTGCCCCCATTGCCTCGAGGATTTCCAGCGCCTTCGGATCGTATTGCGCGAAGGTGTATTTGACCAGAACCAGTAAAAAGACTGCTAAAAGCGTTTTTTTCATTTTGATGACTTAATGAATTTTATGCCTGACTGTGTTTTTCCCGCAAATTATTCAATAATTGTTCCAAACTTAATTCATCCTTGATTAAAACTTCCCTGGCTTTGCTGCCCTCAAAAGGGCCGACGATGCCTGCCGCTTCAAGCTGGTCGATGAGCCTTCCGGCCCGGTTATAGCCCAGCTTCAGCTTCCGCTGGATGAGGGATGTGCTTCCCTGCTGATGCATCACAATCACCTTGGCCGCCTCTTCAAACAGCGAATCCCGGTCAGCCAGGTCTACACTGCTTGCGCCGCCTTCCTCGTCCCCTTCATATTCAGGCAGGAGATAGGCGGAATCGTACCCCCGCTGGGATCCGATAAAGTCGCACACCCTGTCGATTTCAGGCGTATCCACAAACGGGCACTGGAGGCGAATGATATCCGAGCCCGAGCTCAGCAGCATATCGCCTTGTCCCACCAGCTGGTCGGCGCCCCCGGTGTCCAGGATGGTCCTGGAGTCGACTTTTGAAGTGACGCGGAACGACAGCCGCGCGGGAAAGTTGGCCTTGATCACGCCGGTGATGACATTCACCGAAGGGCGCTGCGTAGCCACAACCAGGTGAATGCCGATGGCCCGCGCCAGCTGCGCAAGCCGGGCAATGGGTGTCTCGACCTCCTTGCCCGCCGTCATCATCAGGTCAGCCAACTCGTCGATAACCAGCACGATATAGGGAAGAAACCGGTGCCCTTCCTTGGGGTTCAGCTTTCTTGCCACAAACTTGGCGTTGTATTCCCTGAGGTTCCGCGCCCCCGCGTCCTTAAGTATCTCATACCGGTTTTCCATCTCGATACAGAGCGAATTCAGGGTATGCACTACTTTACGGGTGTCGGTAATGATCGCTTCCTCACTGTTCGGAAGCTTCGCCAGGTAGTGTCTTTCCAGCCTTGAATACAGCGACATCTCCACCTTCTTGGGATCAACCAGCACAAACTTCAACTGCGAAGGATGGCGCTTATAGATCAGGGAAGTAAGCAATACATTCAGTCCCACGGATTTACCCTGACCGGTGGCGCCGGCGACCAGCAGGTGCGGCATCTTTGCCAGATCGATGATGAACGCTTCGTTCGAAATGGTCTTGCCCAACGCCACGGGAAGCTCCTTGTCGGTTTTTGCAAAGGCCGGGGTTGCAAGCATGGAACGGATGCTGACCATCTCGCGGTTTTTATTGGGCACTTCTATGCCGATGGTACCCTTGCCGGGTATCGGCGCGATGATGCGGATACCCAGCGCCGACAAGCTTAACGCGATGTCGTCTTCAAGATTCTTGATCCTCGAAATTTTGATGCCGGCGTCGGGAACGATCTCGTACAAGGTAACGGTCGGACCGATCGTAGCCTTGATGCTCTGGATACCGATCTTGAAGTTTACCAGCGTTGCAACGATCTTGTCTTTATTCTGGTTCAGCTCTTCCTGCGTCACGCCCGCCTTGCCGGAATCATATTCGTTCAGGAGGTCGAGGGTCGGAAACCGGTAACTGCTTAGCTCAAGCGTGGGATCGTATTCTCCGTGCTCCTCCACCAGGTTGCCGGCGATCTCATCGGTTTCCAGACGCTCCTCCACCGTAAATTCAGGTTCAACTTTCGGAATTTCCTTCTTCGGCGGCACCACCGGCTGCAACTGAAGATCCAGCGCCGGATTAATGGCCTCCCCCTCTTCTTCCGTTTCAGCGGTCTCCATGACAACCTCCCCGCCCTCAGCGGACTTCGCTTTATCGACCCAGTTGTCTTCGTCGTCCGTGTAGTTTGCAAACAACGGCTCATCACCCACGATGGCCTCCGAGCCCATGGGTTTAGGATTCTTATATTGAAAAGCGGGGATGGATGTGATGTTGAAATAAAAGATGATGAAGATGAAGAGCGTGAGGATCAGCACCAGGAATGTGCCCCACCCAAAAAGGCCAAAGCTGAGCTGGGCGAGCAATAATCCAAATCCGCCGCCGAGGATCTGCCAGGCAAGGCCGCCCTGGTTGATCTCAACCATATAGCCAAGCATCAGGCACAGCCAGACAATAGAGAAAATCGCAAATATCGTATACGAGGAAATGCGGATCAGCTGTTTGTTGAAGACGATCTTGAAACCGACCAAAAACAAAAGCGGTGGAATAAAGAAGGATGAGATACCAAACCAGCGGAAGATAAAAAAGTGCGAGATCACCGCTCCGTATAACCCCAGCCAGTTGCCGATCTCCTTCTCCTTCAGCGACTCGAAAATACCGCCGATGCTTTGTTGGCTGCCCACTTCGCTGAAATCCGCCTGTCCTGTAAACATGTACGACAGTAAAGCAAAAAACATGGACAGACCCGCGATGATCAGGAAGAATCCCCCGGCGAGTTTCAGCCGCGGATCTTTCAGGAAAGTAAAACCAGGCCCCGAACCGGAGGACTTGCCGCGCTTTTCCTTTTCAGCCTTCCTGAAGGTATTGGATTTATAGGTGTTCTTAGCCATGTCTCAATCCGTAAAACTAAATAAAAACATTGAATCGCGCTCTCCGGGAAACAGTTTCCTTCCACTTTATCTGCGATTGCCCCGACCTGACAGCGATCCATGAATAGTGTGTCGCCGGGTGGTTTTCGCTGCACCTTCCATCCGGCCCGACAGTACCCGCAAACGAATGGAGCGGATGATCACTCGCTCACTCGCGGGCAAGCCATGACCGCGATCCGGTTTCGGTCAGGCTATTTGTACACAACGGTGAGGATATGCGAAACGTATAAGACGGCGCCTATTGCCGCTCGGTTGGAGAACCGGGGACGTCCGTGGCATGATTTTGTCGCTGAAATTTTGGAAAAGGCGAACCCGATGAAAATCAGACTTACAGCCGGTGTCTTGATGGTGCTGACGCTCGCGCTATCCTGTCAAAAGAACTCCGACGAGGAAGTTTTCGCTTCCATCGAAGGCAGGTGGAAAGGAACGCTGGCCGAAATGGAGCTCAAGCCCTTTGGCATTCCCATCCCCGTTAGGAAGAGCGATGATAATTTTTCCTCCACTCTTGAATTCAGGGCGGACGGCACCATGACGGTCAACGATGGCTCAAAGACGACAGAAGGCACCTACCATCTTGCCGGCGACTAGCTGACAACGGACATCAATCTCACTGCCGGGTCCCTCGAGCTTTCAGGTACGTATACGATCGAAAAACTAACGACAGAGAGCCTGGTCTTTTATATAAAGAAGAAAGACACGCTTACGGATCCCGACACGGGACAGTCTATTTCCGGCGATATCAAAGTAACGCTGCATTTCAATCGTATCTAGCGAAGGGAATTAACGATCGCCTTGTTGATGCGTCTGGCAAACGAAGGTCCTTCGTACACAAAGCCCGTGTAGATTTGGATGAGGTCTGCTCCCGCGCTTAGTTTCTCCAGCGCGTCTTCCGGCGACATGATTCCGCCGACGCCGATGATGGGAAAGCCGGCGCCAAGGGCGTGGCGCAGGTACCGGATCACTTCCGTGGATCTTTTCGCCAGCGGCCTGCCGCTCAACCCGCCGGGGCCAATGCGAAGAAGTTCCGCCGGTTCCGTTTCAAGACCGTCGCGGGACACCGTGGTATTTGTGGCGATCACGCCGTCGACGCCCGTGCTTTTCAGAATGGCGACGATGTCATCAAGCTGTCCGTTCGTCAGATCGGGTGCGATCTTCAGCAATACCGGTCTGACTACCGGTTTTGTCAGACTCAGTTCCTTTACCATCTTCAGCAACCGCTCCAGCGGTTCTTTTTCCTGCAGTTCCCGTAAGCCCGGCGTATTGGGGGAGCTTACGTTCACGACAAAGTAGTCGACATGGTCGCACAGCGCATTGAAGCAATAGATATAATCATCGGTTGCCGATTCATTCGGCGTCAGCTTGTTCCTGCCGATGTTGCCTCCGACGATAACGGAAGATTTCTTTTTCTTGAGCCGGCGAACGGCCGCGTCGACGCCTTCATTGTTGAAACCCATCCGGTTGATCAGCGCAGCATCTTTTGGAAGGCGGAATAAACGCGGCCTGTCATTTCCGGGCTGAGCTCGCGGCGTCAGCGTCCCGATTTCGATAAAACCAAAACCGAAGCACGACAACCCCTCGATCGCTTTGGCATCTTTATCAAATCCGGCAGCCATGCCAACCGGGTTCTTAAACGTTAAACCCAAAAGCTTTTTTTCAAGCCGGGGATCTTCAAACCGAAAAAACAGTTTGAGTAAATGATGCAATCCGGGCACGGGAGCGGCGAATCTCAGCATCGCGAAAACGACGGCATGAATTTTTTCCGGATCAACCAGGAAAAGAAGAGGCCGAAAGATCTTGTACATTAGCCGCAAAGATAAATTAACCCCGGTTGTTTAAGCCGGGATTCTTCTTTTTCTATGGTTTTTTTCTATTTTTGGCCCGTAACAACCTAAAACTTGTTGACTTAAAACTTACATTCATGAAAAACACTCTGAAATTTTTCTGTGTCGCTGTCCTGGTGTTTTCCGCTTCGCTTGCCTCGGGCCAGGGCCGGTACGCGAAAGGAGACGTACTGCTGAACGCGGGCATCGGTTTGGGCTATTATTATGCCGGCGGTGTGCCTCTTTTATTATCCGGCGAGTTCGCGGTCAATGATGTTATCTCCGTCGGTCCTTACCTGGGTTATACGTCGTACAATTATAACTATGGGTTTGGAGGATACAAGTACCGATACACGTTCCTCGACCTTGGCGTTCGCGGATCCTACCACTTCAGCGAATTGTTTGAAATCAACAATGACAAAGTCGATGTTTACGGTGGCGCGTTCCTCGGCTTCCTGATCTCCAGCTACAGCGGCGACATCTACTCCGGTTACAGCGATCCGTACAGCGGAGGACTCCGCCTCGGTATACACGCGGGCGTTCGTTATTTCTTCTCTGAGAAAGTCGCCGGCTACGGAGAGCTCGGTTACGGGATCGCCCCACTGTCACTAGGCGTTACCTTTAAGCTGTAATCGTGTTAGCTCGGCGGGTCAGCACCGCCATCACAGGCCACAGCCCGCCGGATAGAATAGCCGGCGGGTTGTTTTTTTTTAAGGCGCGATCGAACGGGAAGCAGTCTAGCTTCTGGGGTGAAATTCCTGAATAATCTGCCGGAGGTAATCGCGGTCGAGATGGGTGTAGATCTCCGTGGTCGTGATCGATTCGTGGCCGAGCATTTCCTGGACGGCTCTCAGATCGGCGCCTCCATCTATAAGGTGGGTGGCGAATGAGTGCCGGAACGTATGAGGACTCACGGTTTTCTTCAATCCAACCTGGCGTGCGAGATTGCGGATCACGGTAAACACCATCACCCTGGTCAGTCTCCT
>DASVOT010000604.1:0-2173 GCA_036383235.1 Chryseosolibacter sp. | reverse complement strand
ATGTGGCAATTTGCCGGATCGAGCTGCTGGAGGGCTTGAGCGGAACGTGCGCGGCATGCGGGCACGACTTGCCGCATGAAGCCAAAATGGATATTCATCCCTTTTTGGGAATACTACTCAAATAAAAACCTCATAATCCGGCCAAAAGGAAGGGTTTTTCAAAATGGCCTCACTTATGCACTGGCAGCCTCATTATGATATGTGAAACAACTGTCTCGATTGCCCAAATGAAAGAAGCCCTCGCGAGAGAGGTGGACTCAAGGTTTCCGCTGAAAATCACCCGGAAAGACGGAGAGGTGATGATCCGGTATTTCCGCGGCTTTGCCGACGCGCAACACGCCATCCTGCTGATCTCCGAAAGCTCATTTACCCTGGCCCTGCGAATTCTGGAAATCAAGGACATCCGAACCCTCGAATATGCCAGAGAGAATACCGGCGGCCAGTGGAAGGTGGTGCACCTGCGGTAGCTGACCCGGGGCGCACGCGCGCAAGGAGGCGGAGGACCGCGGTGGCAGGCCGTCCCGGCCAAATCCTGATTATAGGTTAATTAGCCTATATTCAAAATTATAAGCTATAAAGCCTATATTTAAAATTATAAGCTTATAAGCCTATATCATAACTTATAAGCTCTTAAGCCTATATTTTTGATTATCGGGAAAAAGGCCTATATTTACCGCAGGTTCTTTTTCCATGAAGGCCAGCCCGCACATCCTGACGAGCGTCATCACCGGCGACATTATACAATCGCGGAAAACAGCGAAGGCACACTGGTTGCCGTTGCTGAAAAAAACCCTTTCCCTGCAGGGAAAAGCCCCGCATACCTGGGAGATCTATCGCGGCGACAGCTTTCAGGTAGAAGTCAGGGATCCCGCAGAGGCCTTTATCACCGCCCTCCGCATCAAGTCCACCATCAAAACAATCAGGAACCTCGACGTGCGGATGGCGATCGGCATCGGGAAAAAGACGCCGGCAGCGCGGAAGATCACCGAATCGGATGGTGAAGCGTTTATTCATTCGGGTGAAAAATTCGAAACACTCAAAAAAACCAAAGTCAACCTCGCCGTTAAAACGCCGTGGCCGGATTTTGACCGCGAAATGAATATCTGCTTCCGCCTCGCATCCATTCCCATGGATGACTGGACACCCAGCTCGGCAGAGCTCATGCAAATCCTGACCCATAACAGCAAGCTCACCCAAAAGACACTCTCGAAGAAACTCGACGTGAGCCAGCCCTCGATAAGTGAAAGGCAACACCGGGCCCATTATGAAGAGATCATGGAGCTGGAATCGTTCTTCCGGGAAAAAATACAGAAACTAATTTCCGCCAAATGACCCTCTTCATCAGGTTAGTGCTCGCCCATTTAGCCGGTGACTTCCTGCTTCAACCCGATAGCTGGGTGAAGGAAAAGGAACTGAAGAAATACCGCTCCCCGAAACTGTACATTCACGCCTTGCTACACGGTCTCCTCGCCGTTCTACTGGTCTGGGATCTCTCCTTCGCCATCCCGGCGCTCATCATCGCCGTGACCCATCTTGTCATCGACCTCGCGAAAGCAAGCTTTCAGAAACCGGACCGCAAGGCGACCTGGTTCATCGCCGACCAGGCCTTGCACCTGCTCGTACTCGTCCTCGTATGGTATGCATGGAAACAGCCCGTCTTTTCAGTTGCCAACTTGCCCGTTGACAGGATCCTGCTCGTCCTCACGGCGGTCGTCTTTTTGACAAGCCCTGCCTCGTCGCTCATCAAAACGATCATTTCAAATTGGACACCCGACACCCTCTACGACGTCTCCACCTCGCTGCCCGATGCCGGCAAGATCATCGGATACCTGGAACGACTGCTGGTCCTCACCTTCATCCTCGCCAACCACTGGGAAGCCGTCGGATTTTTACTGGCCGCCAAATCGGTCTTCCGGTTCGGCAACCTCAAGGAATCACACGACCGCAAGCTCACCGAATATGTGCTGATCGGCACGTTCCTCAGCTTCGGCCTCGCAATGGGTGTGGCCCTGGCTGTTTCGGCAATGATGAAGATTCACGTACATTAGAGGAGAAAGAACGCGCCTTAAGAGCCGATTGGTACTCCGGCAACGATATGCATCCTGAGCACATACCTCACCCGACCGCGTGCCCTGACAGGAGAAACCACATCCGAAAAATCCGGTGAACCCGT
>DASVOT010000603.1:0-1954 GCA_036383235.1 Chryseosolibacter sp. | reverse complement strand
GGTGCGCGGATGCCGCGCGTGGCAACAAGAAGGGTGGGTCCGGAAAGCTGGCCGCGTTCGACAGCCTCGCGACACGCCACATCCAGGAATTCGCGGTCGCCAAGGCACCGGCAGGTTGTGATCCCCGCCAACAGGTCCGTTCGCATCATGGCGGCAGCCCGCAATGTCAAAACCGGGACGCTGTCAGTCATGTGGTCGAGGTAGTTCTCCATGGAACCGTCCATGGAAAGGTGCGTGTGGCTGTCGATAAGGCCGGGGAGAAGGGTGGCTTCCGGCCACTCAAAAACCGGGGAATCCGTTGACGTAAGGATGTCAGATGCGGGACCCGCCGCACGAATGATTCCATCCTCTATCAGCACCGCACCCTCGGGCAACACGCGGTCCCCGATCCCGTCCCATAGATATTTGCCCTTCAGTATGGTGGCGTTTTTCACGGAAGTCAAACGTGTTTTTTGTCTTTGTGCAAGCTGCCCGAATGTTGCTCGACTATGTCGATCAGGTCGGCACCTTCGCGGTCTGACATGCCTTGCTTCTTTGCTTCCGTGAAATACCGGTTCGCTGCCGAAGCGACGCAAGCATCCATGCCTGCGGCCTCGGCGGTGCGGGTCACGATCTCCATATCTTTGCACATCTGACCGAGTCTCCCCGGTGAAGGAGTTTTCTTTAGCACGCTCTCCGACAACAACCTGAAGTAATCGCTGCCTGCGATTCCATCCGCGATCACCGATCTCACCAGGGAGGGGTCCAGGCCCAGCCTGCGCGCCAGTGTGATCACTTCCATGGTGGCGGCGTGCGTCGCTCCCACGAGCAGCTGGTTGCAATGTTTGACGGCCTGCCCCTGGCCGGGCTCATCGCCCGCGTGCACGATCTTGCCGATCACTTCCAGCGTTGTCTTCACGCTTGCGAGCACGCGAGGAAGACCCGCGGCAATGAGGGTAAGATTGCCCGAAGGAATGCGCGCCGGACCTCCTGTAAAGGGACAGTCGATGAACCCGATTTTTTTTCCTTCGCAGAGGCCGGCGACGGATACAACTGTGTCGCGTCGTATGGTGCTCATACAAATGACGATCGCTCCGGGAATTTCTTCTTTCAGAATTCCCTCTTTCCCCGAGAACACTTCATTGACCTGTTCGTCATCCAGGACGAGCACGATGACGACCGGCGCGCGGCGGGCAACCTCCCGCGGCGTCGCAACGGGAACTCCACCCGCGGAAGCGAATTCTTTCATCGCAGCAGGATTTGGGTCATAGCCGCAGACTTTGTAGCCATTGGTCAGCCAGGCTTTTGCTGCCGGTAGCCCGACGCGTCCAAGGCCGATGATTCCAAGTGTTTGAGACATTTTCCGGGAGCGATCAGTTTCCTTAATCTACCAGAATTTTTTCGGCTGAACAAATGCATTCAGGGAGGAGCACGCGCGGATTCCGTGCCGTGGATTGAAACGTTGTCTGAAAGGGATTGAATCCATATATTTGTTTATATCGTTTCTGAAGACCATGGTGATCAACGACCAAAAATGCGTGGCCTGCGGCAATTGCGTGGCGATCTGTCCTATGGGCGCCATCTATGTCGACCAAACCAGGAATCGCGCGATGATCAATGAGGATGCGTGTGTGGAATGTGGCACGTGCTTCAGGGGAATGAGCACGGAAAATCTCAACCCGACGATGGTGCGGGCCATCAGGAAGGTAGCCAGGTTCTTCCGTTTTCGCTTTGAGCCGGAGCCGGACGTTTGTCCTACCGGCGCTTTCGAGATGAATGAACTGGAGATGCCCAGGCTGATCCGCCAGATCTTTTCCGACCCCGTTGTCGAGCACAAGTCCACGGGTATAAAAGGAAGAGGTACCGAGGAAGTAAAGACCAACGATGTTTCATCCCGTATCGGCACGGGCGAAGTCGGGTATACGATCGAGTTCGGACGGCCGGGGGTCGGAGTGCGGTTCTCGGATATACAGGA
>DASVOT010000602.1:0-7990 GCA_036383235.1 Chryseosolibacter sp. | reverse complement strand
ATGGGTAAACTGGCCCAGGCCGTTTTCATAGATAAACTGATGAACTTCCTTGGCGGCATAAAGCACAAACGGGAAAGTGTAACCCCTTACCTCGAACTTCACATCATTGTCATAAAGCGGATAAATCCGGGCGAATTTCTTGTGCGAAGTCTGGATCCGGTGGATATAATCCTTGTCAGGGACGATCTGGAATTTATAGAAGGATGCCAGCTGCTCTTCGGTGTACCCACCGGTGGCTTCCATCCGGCTGATCGTGGATTCGTACAGGAGGTCGGAGAATTCATCCGTGTCAGGGCTGATAAATTTCTTTCCGCTGTCATCATTGAAAGCCGGCGGTAGCAGCACAATGGGTGAGATACAGAGAAATCGCGCTTCTTCACCGATCCGAACGGGTTCCTCCTGCTCCACGCTTTCAGGCTCCAGGTGCAGGTTGCCCACGATGATCTCTTTTTGAGAAAATAACTGCTTTATAAAATAGTCCAGGAAAGCCTTGTCCGTACAGGCGAAGACCAGCGTGACTTTGGAAGAATAATAATGGAGTCCCTTCCGGCTCACTTTTGTCTGGCCTTTCAGCCCGGAAAAGTTAAACTGGTTGAAATCCAGGTATGATTTATCCGGGCCAAAGACCAAAAGGCCTTTGATTACCTGGGCCAATAAGTACTGATGGTGAAAAGGGACGAACGCTCCCCTGTTCTTTAGCGCAAAAATGATCCTGGTTCTCAAGCCTTAAAAAATTTAATTCGGGGGCTAAAAAATATTTATATCTGATAGCCCGCTTTCGACTGAATCTGAGCGGATTATAAAGCTAAGAAAAATTCAGAAACGTTCTCACGGCCCCGTGGGGAATCTTTACACGTTGAACCGGAAATGCATGATATCCCCGTCTTCGACCACATAATCCTTGCCTTCTACCGCCATCTTTCCGGCTTCCTTGCAGGCCTGTTCGGTCTTATATTTCTGATAATCAGTGAGTTTAATCACTTCAGCCCGGATAAATCCCTTTTCAAAATCCGTGTGAATCACCCCGGCTGCCTGGGGAGCCTTCCAGCCCTTCTTGATGGTCCATGCCCTTACTTCCTTCTCGCCGGCAGTGAAATACGTGATGAGATCCAGCAACCTGTAGCAGGCATGGATGAGCTTGTTCAAACCCGACTCATTCAGGCCGTATTCCTCAAGAAACACCTGGCGGTCGGCTTCGCTCTCCAGCTCGGCAATCTGCGCTTCGATGGCGGCGCTGATCAGGACCACCTCGGCACCCTCCTCCTTCACCAGGTTTCGAAGGGCCTCGACATGCCTGTTACCGGTATGAATGGACGCCTCATCCACATTGGCCACATACACCACGGGCTTCGCCGTAAGAAGCTGCAGGTCCGCAATTGCCCGCTTTCCCTCCTCGTCCATTGTCGCGGCGCGGGCGTTTTTTCCTGCGAGCAGGGTTTCCTTGTATTGCTGGAGGGCTGACATCTCTTTTTTGGCCTTCGCATCGCCACTTTTGGCCGTCCTTTCCACTCTTGCGATTTTCTTTTCAATTGACTCAAGGTCTTTCAGCTGCAACTCGGTGTCGATGATCTCCTTATCGGATACTGGATCCACCTTGCCTCCAACGTGGACAATATTGTCATTCTCAAAGCACCTGACCACATGAACGATGGCGTCGACTTCCCGGATATTGGCCAGAAACTGATTTCCGAGCCCCTCGCCCTTGCTGGCGCCTTTAACCAGGCCGGCGATATCCACAAACTCGATGGTAGTGGGCAAAACCCGCTGCGGGCGTACGAGCTCTTCCAGGATCTTTAACCGGTTGTCGGGAACGGAGATCACCCCCACATTCGGTTCGATGGTACAAAAAGGGAAGTTTGCAGCCTCGGCTTTGTTGTTAGAGATAGAATTAAATAGTGTGGATTTCCCAACATTTGGCAAACCAACAATTCCGCACTGAAGTCCCATATTAGCATTTTTAAGGGCGCAAATATAACCGGGATTTCCAGGATTGCTGACCGGGATTGCAGGATTTATGGGATTACTTGACCCGGATTACAGGATAAACGGCTCTGCTGGATGGAACGGGCGGAGGATCTGGGTCATTCGTGCTTTAAAGGGGGCACACGACCGGATTTGCGAATTTCAGGGTTATCGCAATGGGCTGCGTGATTGAAGGCAGGATTTTTTATGTACTCAACGACAAAGGGGGTGGTAAAAAAAAGTCGCTCTTTGAAAGGGATTCGAGGGTTTAAAACTTAAAAACCCCCGTTTCCGGCGGGGGTTTTTATTAAGTAAAGGTATAGGTTTATTGTAGGTTAGTCCCATTTGAGCTCGGTGTCGAGCTCCGTGCCTTTTCCGTTGGCGGAAGGAGTTTCTGCGGTGGCCGCAGCCTCTTCCCGTTCCTGCGGGCGGTCAAATTGAGTGAAGTCGACATTCGGCATAAGCTCCTGTTTGACGTGGTTGACGGTGTTGGTCAAGGCATCCAGGAATTTATTGAAATCCTCCTTGTAAAGGAAGATCTTGTGCTTTTCATAGGTAAAGCCATCGTCCTTAAAACGTTTTTTGCTCTCCGTAATGGTGAGGTAATAGTCATTGGAACGGGTAGCTTTCACGTCAAAGAAGTAGGTGCGTTTACCTGCCTTTACTTTCTCGGAGAAAATTTCTTCCCTGCCGTTTGTCTTGTTTTCTTCCACAATCCTTCAATTTTAGTGTTAGGTTCAGCGTTTGGTCATTTGAAGATAATACTTTGGAAAATTATACCAAACTAAGTTTAAGAATTAGTTTGGTGCGAAATGAAAGTACTTTTACAAAAAACGGCATAAAATAGCATTCAATATCCTGAATTTGCAACACCTGTGAGCATTAAACTTCATCAAATACCGCAGCACTCCAGTCTTGAATTGCTGGCCCGCCAGATGGTGGAAGGGTTCATTACCGGGATGCACAAATCGCCTTACCATGGCTTTTCTGTGGAATTTGCGGAACACCGACTTTACAATGAAGGGGAGAGCACCCGGCACATCGACTGGAAGGTGTATGCCCGGACTGACCGGTTATTTTCAAAGCGATATGAGGAGGAGACCAACCTACGCTGTCTTATCGCCATCGATGTCTCGCCGTCGATGTATTATCCCGTCGAGAGCCGATCCAAGATCAAATTCAGCGTCTATGCCGCCTCAGCGCTCAGCTACCTGCTTCACCGCCAGCGAGACGCCGTTGGCCTCTGCCTTTTTTCAGATACCATAAAGACCATTTCCGCGGTAAAGTCCACACCCAGCCACCTGGAGAAGGTTTTTTCGCTTTTGGCAAACGTATCGGAGGATAAACCCCGCCAGGTCGGCACCAAGGTGGCGCAGGTGCTTCACGAGATCGCGGAGAAAATCCATAAACGATCCCTGGTCGTGATCTTCAGCGATATGTTCGACAGCAATGAGAACACCGACGATCTCTTTAAAGCGCTCCAGCACCTGAAGCACAAGAAGCACGAAGTCATTGTTTTTCATGTCGTCGACAACCGGACGGAGTTGCTGTTTGACTTTGAGGAGCGGCCCATGGAATTCGTGGACCTTGAGACCAATGAAAAAATAAAGCTGAATCCGGGCGATATCAAAGACCGCTACAGGCTGGAAGCGGACAGGTTTCACAAAAGCCTGAAAATGCGCTGCAATCAATACAAAATCGATTACGTGGAAGCTGACGTAGCCGGGGATTTCAACGTCGTCCTGCAAACGTACCTGATCAAACGGGCGAAAATGAGGTAAACGGTCGATCGGGGCACTACTTCACTACCGGTTGAGGCCGGTGCATTCGCGCATAGTCACTTAACGGGCCTGCTCAACCTCCTGGTGAAGCCATGCCTTCTTTGCAAGCAGTTCTTCTTTTGTCTCCACATAGTCAGGATCCGGCACGCAGCAATCTACGGGGCAAACAGCCGCACATTGAGGCTCTTCATGGAAGCCCGTACATTCCGTACACTTACCAGAGACAATATAATAGAATTCATTGGAGACAGGAGCTTGCGGCGATTTGCCGTCAATGGCTGTTCCGTCTTCCAATTCGACTTTCTCCAGCTTCGTGCCGCCCGCCCAATTCCATTCCCGTCCACCTTCGTATATGGCTGTATTCGGGCACTCCGGCTCGCATGCACCGCAGTTGATGCATTCGTCGGTGATCATTATTGCCATGCTTTTCCTACTTTTGGATCTTTAAAAAACAAAAATACTTCACAAAATATTACTCTACAAACGATATTATACATTCAAAAGTTTATGAGCATCGAGGAACGGCTGGCAGCGTTTGAAAAACTGGGCAAATACCTTAGTGCAATCGATGAAGTAGAGCTGGATGTATTGCTGCAAAAAGCACGGGAGGAAAACCCCTGGTTCACCCGCGACAGCGTAACGCTCGCCCTCCGGGGTATCGGGCGTTATCTCGATCCCGGGAAGATGAAAAAATGGGTCTCCGCGTACGGGGCGAACCCGCATCCCGGTACCATCGCGGTGATTATGGCGGGAAATATACCGATGGCAGGCTTCCACGATTTCCTGACCGTGCTGATGAGTGGCCATTCCATCATGGCCAAACTATCTTCCAAAGATTCTGTTCTCCTCACCCATCTTTCCCAAAAGCTGATAGCCATTGAACCTCGGTTTCAGAACCGCATCGACCTGGCGACACGACTAAAGAATTTTGATGCCGTGATCGCCACCGGCAGCGACAATTCCTCGAGGTATTTCAACTATTATTTCGGAAAATATCCTCACGTCATCAGGAAGAACAGAACCTCGTGCGCCGTGCTCTCGGGTTCGGAAACTGACGACGAGCTGCGGCAGCTGGGCGGCGATGTCTTCAGCTATTTCGGCCTCGGATGCAGGAATGTTTCCAAGATATTTGTTCCCCGGGATTTCGATCCCGTCAGGCTTGTGACTGCCTGGAACGTTTATGCCGATATCATTCATCACTCCAAATACCACAACAACTATGATTACCAGAAATCGATCCTTCTGGTAAACAAGATCCCCTTCTACGATTCCGGGTTTGCCATCCTGCACGAAAATGAAAAGCTTGTCTCGCCCATCTCGGTTGTTTATTTCGAGCGATATGAAAACCGCGCAGATCTTGAGGCCCGACTGCGTCCGTTGTCCGATAAGATTCAGTGCACGGTTGGAAGCATGTTGCCGGATCTTGTTGCGTTCGGACAAGCGCAGTCGCCAGAGTTGTGGGATTACGCCGACCAGGTGGACACCTTCCGGTTTCTCGAAGAACTTGCTTAAGGTTTTGGACCGCGCATGATTTCGACCCAGCCTGTGATGGGCTCGCCATCCTGGACTTTCAGCCTGTAGAAGTAAAGGCCATCGGAGATCCCTTCGCCATCCCAGTTATTCTGATAGTTCCGCGATACAAAAACCTCCTTACCCCACCGGTTGCTGATGATGAGCTGGTTGACGGCGGGTGCGGCGGGCAGATTGCGGATAAAGAATACGTCGTTAGACCCATCACCGTTCGGCGTAAACACGTTTGGTATAAACAGGTCTTCGTCAAGAGGAACCCGCGCGACAAAGGTGAGCGTGCAACCCAACGAGTCCGTGACCACGACCTGATAGCGGCCTGCCGGAATCTTGTCATACTCCATCTCAAACTGCAGATCTCCATTCAACAGTGGCTCTTCAAAGCTGGTGGCGTACTGAGGCAGCGCCAAAGACGCCGCTGAATCGAGTTCGATTCTTACGCTGTAAGGATCGATGCCGCCTGAAAATGCCGTGAGGTCCAGTTTGCCAGTCGGAATATCAGGATAGGATTCCGCCACCTCGCCAACCTGAACCGTGAGGGGCCCTGGCACAGTGAGGTCTGCGATCCTGGAAGAAAGGTTACAGACCACGTCATTTTGGAATTGAATGATCCTGATCTGGTACTCTCCGGGCACCTGGAGAAAATTATACAGGTCATGATCGAGGTATATCTGACCGTTGGCGGGAAACTGCTTATAAATGATTTCGGGCGGATCGGAACTCAATTTTTTTGTAACCTGAATTTCCAGAGGCGCGCCATTCGGGTCGCCGGTAATGTTCGTCAACCCAAGCGAAAGCTCGCTTCCGTTGCAATCCGGTTCGAAGTCAAAATTGATGGCATAAACGCCAAAGATATCGATGGGGGCGCTCCGGGTGGGGCAGCCGGCATTACTCGACCGTATATAAACATAGTACTGTCCTCGCGGAATGTTATCGAAACTGATGGAGGGATTCGTGTAGGGCAGGTACACCGAATCAGGAGGCTGATTGAACTGATCGGTCGTCAGTGCAGCCTCAAACACTCCCGCATCATCGATTCGCACGGAAATGGAACCGCTGTCGCCGTTATTCGAACAGTTGGCGTCATTCTTGGTGATGATCGAGTTAATAAACCCGGGGAAGGTAACGATCGCCGTGAAGTCTTTCTCGCACAATGCGGCATCGCGCACGCGCAGTGCATAGGTGCCGCCAGCCAGTCCGTTAAAACTCGTTTGCGACTGGAAGGTTTGCCCTCCGTCTATGGAGAATGTGTAGGGAGCCACGTTCCCCCCGCTGGCGACAATGTTGTTGATGGCACCGTCATTTCCGTTGCAAGTGGCTCCTGTGATGTTGAAGGTAGCCGAGATGGCCTGCACCGTTTCGGTAACCACCACGGTAACCGACGCGTAGCACGGATCGGAGATGTTTCTCCGCACGCTGATCACCTGCTCGAAGGAGGGAGCGGGTCCCGCAGGAATTCCCGTGATCTGCCCGCCTGCCGTGAATGGTTTAAATGGATCGGTAAGTCCGCCGTCGAGAGACCATTCCAGGATGTTTCCGTTTTCACCCGGCACGCTCAGCGTAAGCGATCCGGTGGCTGTACCCGGGCAAACGGGGCCCGAGATGTTGGACGCTACCGGTGCCCCTACAGTACCCGATTGATCAATGGTGACACGCCCGGTCTTAACACAGGATGGATCGCCATATTCGATCGAGTAATCGTACGTGCCGACAGGGAGGGCATTAAATGTGGTGTCATTGAAAATGGTCCTCGAGATCGAAAGGTTCGTCGAAGAGATCCCGTCTATGGATATTTTTATACCAGTGTTGTTGATGGCAGGGGTAAATGGTTTGATGCGGAAGACAATTTTTCCGTCAGAGTTTGTACAGGTGGCCGCCGTTGGTATGGGAACGATCACGACGGAAGCGCAGTTGCCGCCCGTACACATCGGGTCCGCGGCGTTCAGGACAGTCACCGCAATGGAGCCGGAGGCGGTACATCCAGCGGCGTTGTAATCAACGGAGATAGTCACCGTTCCGGATTGCCCGGACGGATTGAAAGTGTTGCCCGAAACTCCGGCACCCGTAAAGGTGAACGCGCCGCCGGACGGCGAGCCGGAAACAAGCGCAAGCAGGTTCACCGGTCCTCCGTTCTCACAAGCGCTGACGCCCGAAGTGGTGATGGAAGCGGTTGCTTTTACATCCAACTGGAAAGTCTTTTGAGGGGCCGAGCAGCCACCCGCGCTGTAATCGACGGTGATGGTCTGGAGACCCGAGAGGCCTGTGGGGTCGAACATATTTCCGGTTACCTGGGCGCCTGTGAATGTAAACGTTCCACCGGAAGGCGTCGCTGTAACCAGAGCAGTAAGATCGACGTCAGGCGCGCTTTCGCACACTGCCACTGCTGAGGCCGGCACGGTAACAGCCGCGACGTTGCTAATGGTGATATCAAGGGTGCCGGTGGGTGCCGAACAGCTTCCTACTGAATAGTCCACGGTGATCGATACCGTGCTGCCCGCGAGCCCCGACGGATCGAAATTGTTTCCTGAAATATTGGGATGACCGGAAAAGACAAAAGTGCCTCCTGCGGGCGATTCATTGACCAGGGTGCGCAAATCAACCGATCCTCCCGACTCGCAAATGGTTTGAGGGCTAATGTTCAGGGTGGCGCTGCTCACCACATCGACCACAACGTTGGTGGGTTGTGTCTCGCCGCACGGATAAACCGCGGTTACCTGGAA
>DASVOT010000601.1:0-2043 GCA_036383235.1 Chryseosolibacter sp. | reverse complement strand
CTACGGGTAAATGCCAGAATTCTGAACTGTGATTTTTCTGATTGATGTGATTTAGATGATGAGCAGGGACATCGTGATCGCGCAAGCATTATTCACAGCGATCAAATTAATCATATAAATCACAGTTCAGACAGATGGGAGGGATGAGGGATCATGTTTTATTACACACCCAGGAGCGCAGGGTGATTGGAAAACCCGTGCTACATGGCCGGAACGCGTCCTTCGCCGGTGAGGTGGATGGGGTGTGCGGTTGAAAGGGGCCGGTGCGCCCGCATTAGTAGAGACAAGGCATGCCTTGTCTCTACTACGGGTAAATGCCAGAATTCTGAACTGTGATTTTTGTGATTGATGTGATTTATATGATTAGCAGCGACATCGTGATCGCGCAAGCATTATTCACCGCAATCATATAAATCATATAAATCACAGTTCAGACAGATGGGAGGGATCATGTCATAAGGTAGCGTTTGCCCCCACCTATCGCTTACGGCTTGATCGTATATAATAGCGCAGGGAAAGTTATCGGTTGCGGCACCGTTTCCCCAAGCGCATTTTTTCGCTGCATCGTTATTACTTTGACCTCGATAACATCGCCCGACTGTGCCACGGCCTTTATCTTACTCAGGGCGCTTGCCGGCATTTTGTTTTCCGTAACCGAAATACGCCTGAGAGATTTGCCGTTGCGGTTTAACGAGACTTCCCATTTCACAATCGTGTAGTTCGCATCCTTTGGCACGATCTCTTTAAACGAAACATCTGACACCGGATCAATCCCTATCGATGCCGGCAGCGGGCCACTGGCAGCGCTGAAAGGCCAGTACCTTTTACCGTTTATCGTCGCCTCAAATTCCGGTGGAGGTGGTGCTACCGAATACATGGTAAAACTACTTTCCAACTTGCCTTTTCGTCGCACATCCAGCACGACGACCGCGGAGTCGGGCATGATGGCAATACGGTTGTTATCTCTATTTTCTATCAACCGTCCCCCTTTCACGCTTAACACGCTTCCAGCGGCATTGTAATTAGGATTAAAATAGGTCAACAATAAATCGTTGCGACATTTCAGATAGAGTTTCACCGAATCTTTCTGCTGCGCCCGCAAAATACCCGGAAGCAAAGTGAAAGCAAGAAGCAGCAGGCCACAAGCGGCGAACAGATTTGACCGGTCAACCAACGTTGCGGGAGTAGATAGCTTTTTCATAAGCCGGGGTTTATTAAAGATAAGGATATTTTAGAACAGTGCTTATCCAAAAGCCAGTCGACGGTATTCTCCTCCCCGCCAACAGCCAATAGCCAATAGCCATTCCCCTTTCCCCCTTCCCCAAAATTCCCTATCTTCCATTCAAAAACTGACCTCCTCCTGATTGGACATGACCCACTCCAACTTCAGCTTCCTCGAAAAAGAGTTCCTTTGCTTCGCAAGCGGGCGGCCGGAATTCCACCATTGCAGCGAACCCCGCGCGCATTTTTCCAAACCCGGACGACATTAATCCATTAAACATATGACTTCAACACAGACCTCTACCCCTGTTATCGCGAGAATTACGAACCATCTGCCATTGGCTGAAAAAATACTTCTGACGGCGCTCGCCGTCGGGGTCATCCTGAGTGCCATGGGAATTGACTCAACGGTAACCCGGGTTAGCCTGTTCGGTCTCGGAGTGGTGTTCTTCCTTTCCGCCTACAGGGTAATTGACATACCGGAAGCGGAAAATCAACCTTACGGATTTTCAGCCCTGCTCGGACTAACGGTCGTACCCAAAGTATTGTGGATCAGCTCAGCGATTTCAGCGGTTGGAATATCAATGTGGCTCTCCGATCCGGACCATGAAGGATTTAAACGAATGTTAATGATCGGGGGATTGTCAATTGGAATTTGTACGGTATTGCTTTTGCTATTTCTTCTCAGCGGCGTAAAACACATCCGGTTGGTGACCCCGGTCTTGTTACGGGCGATTCCATTATTCGTCGCCGATATGTATTTGCTATTCGGCTGAGAAGGACAAGGGCACCCGATGCCAAATTTCTTTTGATCGGAGCGTC
>DASVOT010000600.1:0-6130 GCA_036383235.1 Chryseosolibacter sp. | reverse complement strand
TGACAGCTGGGAAGTTGTGGATGGCGCGCTGCATTGCAAGCCGGATTCAGCCGCAAAAAAACGCATCGACATTCGCACGGTGGATCAATACGGAGACTTTGACCTCGTGTTTGACTGGAAGATTGCTCCCGCCAACAACAGCGGAGTGATCTATCGGTCAACGGAAGAATTTGACCAGTCATATCTATCCGGTCCGGAATATCAGATCATCGATGACAAGGGATATCCCGATAAACTGTCGCCCACGCAGACAACCGGATCGAACTACGATATGAATCCGGCTCCCGAAAACAAGAAAATGAATCCCGCAGGCGAATGGAATACCGGCCGCATTGTCGCCAAAGGAAATCATGTCGAGCATTGGCTCAACGGTGAAAAATTGCTGGAGTATGAACTCCATTCACCGGAATGGCAAAAGCTGAAAGCCAAAAGTAAGTGGAAGAACGCGAAAGGATATGGCGCTTCGGCACAGGGGTATATCGACCTTCAGGACCATGGCGGAGAAGTGTGGTACAGAAACATAAAGATCAAGGCACTGTAGTGATCATCATGAGGAATCTCAGAAGCCACGGGCCCTGCCTGTGGCTTTTTTTTATAATTTGAAGTCTTTTTGCTACCACTTTTGCAGAAATAAATGACGCCCCTGGGCGGGCAACAACCGGAACAGTTTTTATGTGCGGCATCACGGGAATATTCGCGTTCAACCTTGTCGGGAAGTTCAACAAGATCAACATCACCGCCGCCACTATGTCGATGGAAAAACGCGGGCCGGATTTCCAGGATATCTACATCGATGAATGGGTCGGGCTTGGCCACCGGCGCCTGTCGGTCATTGACACATCCGAGAGAGGCAATCAGCCGATGTGGGATGAATCAGGTCGTTACGCCATCGTGTTCAACGGCGAAATATTCAATTACCGGCAGTTGCGCAAAGAACTCACAGACAAGGGCGCAGTTTTCCGGTCCGACTCAGACACAGAAGTGTTGCTCCGCCTGTATATCAGCCTAAAGGAAGGATGCCTTGAAAAACTCAATGGCTTTTTCTCGTTCTGTGTCTATGACAAAGCTGAACAGACTTTTTTCATCGCCCGCGACCGCTATGGGGTCAAGCCATTGCTCTATCTGCATGACGAGGACAAATTCATTTTTGCTTCAGAAATGAAGGCGATGCTGAAATACGGAGTGGAAAAGACGTTAGACCACACATCCCTTTTCACCTATCTGCAGCTGAATTATATTCCCGCGCCGGACACCATTTTCCGGCAGATTAAAAAGCTTTTGCCGGGACATTTCATGAAGATCGCGGGCAGGCAGCTCGTCATGGGGCGTTGGTACCGCATCCCTTACGACGCTGGAGCGGCGAAAGCGAATCCGGTTTCATACAGCGATGCGCAAAAGACATTCGCCACCCTGCTGGAAGAAGCTGTCCGCGACCGGCTTGTTGCTGACGTTCCGCTGGGTACGTTTCTGAGCGGGGGGATCGATTCGTCTGTGATCACGGGCCTGGCCAGCCGGCACAAGCCCGACCTGCACACCTTTTCCATCGGCTTTCGGGATGAGAAATTCTTTGACGAGAGCGCTTACGCCCGGCTGGTGGCCCGGCATTTTCGCACCGACCACTCGTTATTTTTACTCACAAACAAAGACCTGCTCGAGCACGTCGATGCTATTTTGGATTACACGGATGAGCCATTCGCGGATTCTTCGGCGATCAACGTCTTCATCCTGAGCCGGGAAACGCGCAGGCATGCAACGGTGGCCCTGTCTGGCGATGGCGCGGATGAGCTGCTCGGCGGATACAATAAGCATGAGGCCTTAAACCGGATGCTTCATCCCGGCCGGAAGGAAAGAATCCTGTCCGCCCTCGGACCGGTGTGGCATCTGCTTCCGAAGTCGCGGAACAACCCGCTGGCTAACATCATCAGACAGGCAGACCGGTTCGCAGCGGCGTCAACGTTACCGGCGACCGAGCGCTACTGGAGACTGGCAGCCTTGTCTTCCGGGATGGAGGCCATGAGACTGCTGGCTCCCGCTCTAAGGGAACACCTCGATGCGGAAGACTTCGCCAGCAAGAAAAATCAACAACTGAGACTTCTGACACCCTTCCACGATATCAAGGATATTCTTCTGACCGACATGCACCTCGTGTTAGCAAACGATATGCTTGTAAAAGCCGACAGCATGAGCATGGCAAACGGTCTCGAGATCCGGTCGCCCTTCCTCGACTTCCGCCTGGTTGATTTCGCCTTCACGCTTCCCGCGGAGTTCAAGATCGCCGGGAAGAAACGAAAGAGGATCTTGCAGGACGCCTTCCGCGGGATGCTTCCTTCGCAACTTTATAACAGGCCTAAAAAAGGTTTCGAGGTACCCCTGCTGAAGTGGTTCCGGAGGGAGATGCGATCGCTTATCACCGATGACCTGCTGTCGAGGCAAAGGGTGGAAGAACAGGGTATCTTTGATTATGCTGAAGTTGAGCGTCTTAAAAAGAAATTGTTTTCCAATAACCCGGGGGACGTGCATGCGCGGATCTGGGCGTTGATCGTATTTCAATGGTGGTCTAAAAAGTACGGAGGAAGCAAGTAGTCCATTCAAATCAATACTTATGAAAAACGTGATCCGCCTTGAAGAAATCCTCATGCTGGCGTTGGCCGTCTACCTGAATGGTCTTCTGCCCTGTCCGGGCTGGTGGTATTGGGCGTTCTTCCTCACCCCGGATATCGGGATCGCCGGGTATGCGATCAACACACGCGTGGGCGCCTTCACTTACAACCTGATTCATCACAAGGGCCTGGCCGTTGCCTTGTACCTCATCGGGGCTCTGGCTACCCTGCCCTTGCTGCAATTCGCGGGGGTGGTCCTCTTCGGCCACAGCTCATTCGACCGGGTGTTAGGCTATGGCTTGAAATTCGGCGACAGTTTCCAAAACACGCATTTGGGCGTGATCGGAAAGCCCTGATTCAACCTGTCAGCTTCTATAACCTTCCCGGTATCTCTTAATCAGGAGGACTACTCGTGCCCTTGCGATGACATTTTTAGAATCTTTTTAACAGGTGAGGCCGTTTGCCCAATGTTTATTCTAAAAATGGCCGGCCCGGCCTTATAAAAATTCTGCAAAGTCCATGTTTTTTGAAAAAGTTACATTTTTATACGGGTCTGGTTAAAATTATCCTTTAACTACAACGTTTTCGTCAATTTTTCTTTAAAACAGGCTCATTTTTAACCCTTAGGTTCGAATATTTGTACATTATTTCAAACGAACACGCACATTTTTAACCACTAATTCAAAAAAACTATGAAAAAAGCTGTTCTACCGTTCGCCTTGCTCCTAGTCGTGAGTATTATGGCCCTGTTTTTCCCCGCAGTGCCGAAGGGGATCGTTACTGAGGGCCTGAACTCCGGAGATATCGCCTGGATGCTTGCCGCCGCAGCACTGGTGCTGCTGATGACGCCGGGCCTGGCCTATTTCTATGGCGGGATGATCGATACCAAGAACATCATATCGACCATGCTGCAGAGCTTCATCGCCATGGGGGTGATCAGCGTTTTGTGGGTAATGGTCGGTTTCAGCCTGGCCTTTGGAGATTCCATTGGCGGCATAATCGGTGACCCCAGGAGCTTCTTTATGTTTCAAAACGTGCTGGACGGCAAGCCGTGGTCATTGGCGCCCACCATTCCGTTGGTGCTGTTCGCGTTCTTTCAGCTGAAGTTTGCGATCATCACGCCTGCCCTGATCACCGGGACGTTTGCGGAAAGGGTAAAATTCAAATCTTATATCATATTCCTTATCTTATTCAGCCTTTTAATATACGCGCCTCTCGCGCACTGGACCTGGCATCCTGACGGATTCCTGTTCAAAATGGGAGTCCTCGATTTCGCCGGTGGTACGGTCGTTCACATGTCAGCCGGATTTGCCGCCCTGGCCGCTTCCATATATCTGAGAAATAAAAACGAACGCAAGGCAGCCCACGCGCCTGCAAACATTCCGTTTGTTCTCCTGGGAACGGGGCTTCTCTGGTTCGGATGGTTTGGCTTCAACGCTGGCAGCGCGCTCGGAGCGAATGCATTGGCAGCATCGGCATTCGCAACCACGAACACCGCTTCTGCCGCAGCCGGATTGTGCTGGATCCTTTTTGACGCCGTGCGTGGAAAGAAACCTTCCGCTCTGGGATTCTGTATCGGGGCCGTTGTCGGATTGGTCGCGATCACACCTGCAGCAGGATACGTAACGATCCCTTCCAGCTTGTTCATAGGAACATTCGCCGCCCTCATCAGCAGCATCGTCGTTCATTGGAAATCCAAAACTTCCCTTGAAGACACGCTGGATGTTTTCCCGTGCCACGGCGTAGGCGGCTTGGTCGGTATGGTAATGACAGGTTTGCTGGCGAACCAGGCCGTGAACAGCGCTAACACTACGGGCAACGGTCTCCTGTTTGGCGAAACCGCCCTGTTCACCACTCACATGATCGCCCTTGTCATTGTCGTGGCCTTCACGTTTGTCGGATCGATGGTGATCCTGAAGGTGACCGATCTCATCTCCACCCTGAACACCTCGCCGGAAGAAAAGGAAGTCGGCCAGGACCTCAGTCAGCACGGAGAAAATGTTTTCCAGTTTGACCTGACTGCCACGAAAGATTCCATCTAAAAAAAAGCCCCCGGTACCAGACCGGGGGCTCTCTCAAAGCTTGCTGTCACTAAAGTATCCCAGGGGTGTGGAAGACCCGCTGGGATAACCTTAGCTAATTGTTATTAAACACACCCAAAAATATGAACACAAAAGGATTATGCCTTGGATTTTTACTCACAGGATTCATATCCACTGCCGGCTATAGCCAGGAACAGGTGCTTGCCTCAACGGAAGCTCCGCCCTCGGGGCCTTCCACAGATCAGGCCGAGACTCCTGAAGAAAAGCAGGATGATAAAACGTTCTCGCTTTCAGGAAGTATTGACACCTATTTTCATTCATCTTTCGGTGTCGAGAACCCCTTCTATGGAGGAATGGGCGCTCCCACAACCGCCTTCTCAGACATGAAAGGTTTTGGTTTGGGAATGGCCAACCTCGTTGCAACCTATTCAGGCGACAAAGTCGGGTTTACCGCCGACCTCGTCTTTGGCCCCCGGGGACGCGCCGCTGTGTTCAACTCGTCGCAGGGAATCGTCAATCAGATGTATGCTTTCTACAAGCTCTCTGATAAAGTCACATTAAATCTCGGCCAGTTTAACACCTTCGTCGGCTATGAGGTGATCTCCCCTGCCGTGAATTTCAACTATTCGACATCCTACATGTTCTCGTGGGGGCCCTTCAGCCATACCGGTCTTCGCGCGGACTTTGACCTTGGCGGCGGCATGGTTGCCAAACTGGCGATCATGAATCCCACTGACCTGGTGGAATTCAATCCGATCAACACGTATACGCTTGGCGCGCAAGTCGGGCACACCAGTGATGCGGGAGGGATCTGGCTGAACTTCATTTACGGCGACCAGGATGGAACCCTGAAGTCTGACGATGATCCATACGTGTATGACTCAAACGGAACACCCGTCGGATTCATTACTTCAAAGGGCTCGCTCTTCCAGGCCGACCTGACCACTGGCTGGAACCTGACCGAGAAATTTTATGTCGGTGTCAACACCAGTTACCAGGCCGTGGCCGCCGGAGAGGGATTCGTTGCTGAAGGCGACATCCAGGATTCAAACGCCGATGCCTCCTCCTTCATGGGCGTAGCCGTGTATCCAAAGGTCACCCTTTCAGAAAGTTTCGCGCTGGGGCTCCGGGCAGAGTACCTGAGTGTCACCAACAATCATCTGGGAATTTTCGGACTGGATGCCGACGGGAACGGCAGCGTGATGGAGTTCACGCTTTCCGGCAACTACAAGGCGGGAGGGCTGACCTTCATTCCGGAGTTGAGAATTGATCAGACTTCGGAGAATTCGTTCCTGGACGCAGATGGTAAACCGACGAAGGCGATGCCAAGCCTGAATCTTGCGGCTGTTTACAAATTCTAATTATCACTAAACATTACCCATATGTCAAAAACAAAACTCGAATACATCTGGCTTGATGGTTACAAGCCGACCCAAAGTTTGAGAAGCAAGACAAAGATCGTAAGGGATTTTAATGGAACCCTCGAGG
>DASVOT010000599.1:0-4136 GCA_036383235.1 Chryseosolibacter sp. | reverse complement strand
AGCGGAGTACTTTCGGAGAATTCACACAGAAAGTCAAGCGCGCAACTCAGACCTGCCTTTAAACCATTGCGTTTCATTCCTGGATCGGTGATGAAAGGAAAGCGCCATGACCCTACGCGCGAATTTCCCTCTCTTTTAGGGGAGGGTGCACGCAAGAAGAAATTAAGATGCGCAAGCAGATGGGTGAGGTTTCACACCGGAGAAATGCAGGTTAAAATGCAGGTTGAAAGGCAGGTCTGCGGTTAATTTTTCGCTATCGGCCCCGTAACGGGTCATTCCGTTCTCAGGATCCTGGCCGGATTAACGTTTGCGCCGCGAAAGATCTGGATGCTTACGGTAGTCAGCGCCACCAGGGCGAGAACCACGACGGGGACCAAAAACAAATCCCACTCCAGCCCGATCCTGAACGCAAAATTGCCGAGCCATGCGTCGATACCGTACCAGCTCAGCGGGAGGGCGAGGGCGCTCGCCATGAGAACCAGCTTAAAAAACTGCCATGACAACAACGACATGATGCTGCTGACGGAAGCGCCGAGCACCTTCCGGATACCGATCTCTTTCAGTTTCTGCGTAGTGGTGAAGGAAGCCAGCCCCCAGAGACCCAGGCATGCAATCACGATGGCCAGCACTGCAAAGAGGCTGAAAATGCTGGCAAACTGTTGTTCGGCTTTGTACTGACTGTTGAAAAAATCGTCGAGGAAAAAATAATTGAACGGATTGCCCGGAAAGGTCTCCTTATATTTTTCTTCCACTTTCTTTATAACCTCGGTGACATTGGCACCGCTGAGATGAAGGGAATAGTAGCGGTTCGATATCGAATCAGCCTTGAAAAGCCACGGACTGTGCTCGGTCTTCAGTGAGGCCCAATTGTAGTTCTTCAGCACGCCGAGAATGGCGGCGGTATCGCCCCCGAACAGCATGTGTTCCTTCAACGCGTTGTCCGGGTCACCCAGGCCAAACGCCAGCAGCGACGCCTCGTTCACGAGCACTGCTCGCATATCCGACGCGATCTCCGGATTAAAATTCCGGCCCGACAACACGGTGATGCCATAGGTGTCGATAAAATCCGGATCGATCCAGACGATCTTGCCGTCCTTCCCGTCCTCCGGCTGCGTGCCTTCCCGCCGCATGCCCGTACCCCAGTTGTGACCCGCGCCCGGGATGCTGCCGGAAGTCGCCACCTTTATAACTCCGGGTATCTCCTTGAGCTGATTTTTCAATGTGACAAGCCTTTCCCTCACTTTCGCCCTGCCCCCTTCCAATACACTGGGACCGTTGATGATCAGCATCTGGTCCATGGTCAATCCCTTGTCCTGCGTGCGCATGAATACGATCTGCCGGTAAACCGCAAACGTCCCGGCGATCAGCACGAGCGAGCACGCAAACTGAAACACGACCAGCGCCTTGCGCAGCGAAAATCCACCGCCCACTTTTTCCATGGTTCCCTTCAATACCGCGGTAATGTTAAAGGAGGAGAGAACAAACGCGGGGTAAAGCCCTGAGATGAACGTTCCGGTTACAAACAGTCCGGAGAGGATCGCCCAGAATCTCGGATCGCCGAAATCGAACGACAGCTCTTTGCCGACGATCTCGCCCAGTACGGGCAGCAGCGCGATGGCCATTAACGCGGCAAGGACAACCCCGAGGAAATTCACGATCAGGGACTCGAAAATGAATTGGCCCATGAGCTGGCTCTTCAACGCGCCAACGGATTTTTTGATGCCGACTTCGCGTGCGCGCTCCATTGCCCGCGCGGTGGAAAGGTTGATATAATTCACCCACGCGATCGACAAAATAAAGATCGAAATGAGAATGAAGAAGTAGATGGTGTTGACGCTGATCGTCGGACTGGAGTCATAGCCCAGCCCCGGATGGAGGTGTATGTCCAGCAAGGGTTGTAACGTCATGACAAGTTTTTGATTGCGTTCCGCCAGATCCTTGCCCCGGTACTTCTCGACGAAGGCGGGCAGCTTGGCCTCCACCGCCTTCTTGTCCGCATGCGGGTTCAGTTGAATGTACGTGACAAAATTATTCCATCCCCACCCGTCGTCATGCGTGTACTGATCGTTGCGCAGAAGGTTGTGAATGGGAAAAAGAAAGTCAAACGTGAAATGGGAATTCTGCGGAACATCCGCCAGCACTGCCGTCACTTCATAATCGCCATCCGCCCAGCCTCCCGACACTTTCAGGATCTTCCCCATCGGGTCTTCATCTTTTCCAAAATATTTCAGGGCGGTCTTTTTTGTGATGACCACGGAGTTGGGGTTATCCAGCGCGGTGCTGAGGTTGCCTTCCACGGCCTGGTAGGTAAACACATCCATGAAGGTGGAATCGGCAAACTGAATATTCTCCTCGTGAAAAACGGAAGGATCGCCCGACGGCCGTTCGTAGGTGACCACCGCACCGCCATACATGGGATGGGTACGCACGTAGGCCTGCACTTCCGGGATGTCGGCGAGCAGGGACGGACCTTGCGCAAAACTGGAGATGACTGCTGTATTCCGGATGTCTCCGTTCTGGTAATTGGTCACGAAGGTCCGGTAAATGTTTGCGGCATTCTTGTGAAACTTGTCGTAGCTGAGCTCGAAGTCGACGTATTTGAGGATCACCAGGCACACCGCCACGCCGATGGCAAGGCCAAAGGTGTTGATGAACGAATACAGCTTTCTCTTCAGCAGGTTGCGGAAGGCGATGGTGAGGTAGCTTTTAAGCATAAATGGCCGGGATTTGGTATGCTATACAAGGATGAAGATAAGGGCGCGAAAGTTCTATCCTTACGTATACTCTATCCGATGGTAAAGGTTACAAAGCAGATGAGAAAGCGGACCCTCGCGGATGCTCGGGTGGTTGCTGGTCAAGATGGGGTCAAAAATATTAACCGCAAAGTCGGAGAGGCGCAAAGAAATGCAGGTTTAAAATGCAGGTTAAAAGGCAGGTCGAAATGCAGGTTGAAAACCAGGTCTCTACCTCGGCCAAATTAACATGAATCGTTCGGTAAAGTTCGCAGACCTCACTGACCTGCCTTTAAACCTAATTAACCACAATCTGAGGGCGAAGTACTTCCGGAGAATTCACACAGAAAGTTAAGCGCGTAACTCAGACCTGCAGTTTAACCATAATAAATAAACTCCATCTGCGAGCGGAATGCTTCCGGAGAATTCACAAAGAAAGTCAAGCATACTTTTTTTTCAGCGCATCGGTTCGTATTTTACAGGAAGAGTCCGTCCATGTTTCACCGCCTCATAATAATCATCGCATTCTTTTGCATGGTTTCTTCCTGCCATGTAAGGAGCCCTTCGTCGACACCTCCTCCAACGGACCTGGCTTCCCACGTTCGTGTCGCCCCTGAAAATCGGTCTTTTCTTCAATTGTCTGATGGAACGCCATACATTCCCATCGGCCTGAACATGATCGCGCCGGGGGCTGCAGCGCGCGAGGGGGAAGCGCAAGGCCTTGCGGAAATGGAAGGATGGATGAAAGCGCTGTCGGAAAATGGAGGGAACTATGTGCGCATCTGGTTGAGTAATCCCTTTTGGGATGTCGAACCGGACCAGGCGGGGGTATACGATGAAGCAAAGGCGCGGCGCATCGACAAGGTATTGGCCCTGGCCCGCAAATACGGGCTGAGGGTGAAAATGACCATCGAACACTTCAGGGCGCTGACTCCGCAGGAGAGCTCGCAGTCGTGGGCTTTGAAGCCCGTATACCATACCTCGCATGGAGGTCCGCTTGATTCCGTCACGCAGTACATTACCACCGCGGCGGGGCAATCGCTAATGCTGAAGAAACTCGATTATTATCAGAAGCGATTCGGCGACGACCCGGTGATCTTCGGCTGGGAGCTCTGGAACGAAATGAACGCCATGCGCGTGCCGAGAGACTCCGCATTCTTCGGATGGAACAGGAAAATGCTGGCGGAATTAAAACAACGGTTCCCGAAGAATCTCGCCATGCAGAGCCTGGGAAGCTTCGACGACGTGAGAATACGGGAGACCTAGAACCACAGGTCCGCGCCGGGCTCCACCATGAGGTCGGCCATGGCGGCGGCGGTGACGTCGGCGGCGAGCCCGTCCACCCACAGGGGGCCGCCCGGCCGGGCGACCGCCCGCAGCCGCACGAGGTCGCCCACCGGTTCC
>DASVOT010000598.1:0-3759 GCA_036383235.1 Chryseosolibacter sp. | reverse complement strand
AACACGACCGTTATTTTTCTTTTTTGCGTCAAATCACGTATGGTCTTTACCCGGAAATTATTTATTGCCGGCATTTTTTACTTCATCATCCCGGTAAACGCTGCGTGGCTTTCGGGTTGCCGTCATGCAGTGGTGGTACCCGTCGTACTGCCTGTCGCTACGCCCGCTTCGACAGTGAAGGTCGTGGAGCTCGCACCGGAAACGGACCCTTTGTTCCTTCCTGACGACACGACCGACATGATTTACCACCGGCTGAGCAGAAAGGAAGCCATTTTTGACTTTTACAGGCTCAGGGCCAACCGCCTCGCCTGGGAGCGCAACGGCAACACCACTGCGGTCAGCGATTCGTTGGCATCCTTCATACGCAACATCCGATACTATGGCCTGTTGCCTCAAAACTATCACCACCGCGAGCTGCGGGAGCTGGATTTTCCTGTTTTGTCGGACGGAGATTTAAGGCGCCGCGACCTGCTGTTGACCGACGCGTTCCTGGTCGTAGTGAATGACATACGGAACGGTCGTTTATCGCGTGCAGATCAGCGCGCGGACTCCGTGAACAGCTTGTTGCTGGAGAAGGTCCTCGCGGAGGGGATTCTGAAAGAGAACATCGCACGTGCCGAACCGCAACTGGAGGGCTACCGCGGGTTGAAACAGGCTCTGAAGCGCGCGCTTGACAGCGCCGGAACGTCTGAAAGAAAGATGCTGCTGGAGGGAGTAACAGCCAGCACGGTTCCCGTTCATAAACTCGTGCGGGATATTGAAATCAACCTCGAACGGTGGCGATGGGAGGGCAATACCTTTAAGGGAACCTATCTCCTCGTGAATGTTCCTTCCTTTATGCTGCGCTTGTATACAGGCGACACGCTCCTGCTGGAGTCGCGCGTGATTGTTGGCAGACCCGAAAACCCGACGCCCATTCTCAGCAGTGTGATTGAATGCTTCATTACCTATCCGTATTGGCATGTACCCAGAAAAATTTCAGTCGAGGAACTGTTGCCATCGATTCAACGAGATACCACCTACCTGGCCAGGAACAATTTCGATGTGATCGATAAAAGCGGAAAGATACTGGACGCCGCGAGTCTCGACTGGAAAAGTTTCGACAAGGATTACTTCCCCGTATCGCTGCGTCAGCGGGAGGGTGCCGACAATTCGCTGGGGATCATCAAATTCGTTTTTGATAACCCGTATGCGGTATTTCTGCACGACACAAACGCCAAACGCCTTTTCCGCAACGAGACGCGGGCTTTCAGTCATGGATGTATACGAATGGAGAAAGCAGAGCAGCTTGCGCATTACCTGGTGACTGGTGACATCAAAAAAAGGTCTGAGATGGTTGAAAAGTACCTGAAACAGAAAACCCGCCACACCGTTGACGCGCGAACCGACTTGCCGATCCATGTGCGCTATTTTACCGCCGAGTTTTTGTCCGGACAGTTGTATCAATACAACGACCTTTATTATCGGGATGCCAGGCTCGCGGGAGCCCTGTATTCGTCGATGGAAGAGGAAGCGCTTCTATCCGGTGAAGACAATTAAAAGTACAGCCTTACGCCATTCATGTAGATCAAGCCGTTTCCGTATCGTGGCTGGCCCTCCACCTTTTCCGCCCGGGCGTTAATAAGGGAAGGCCCCAGTGCGATGAAAAAGGCAAGATTACGGGTTTGCTTCTTTGAGAAATAAATTTCGAGACCGTTCAATTGATAAATGCCCTGCAGAAATTTTTTTGATGTAAATCGTCTGTCCGGCAGGAGCGCAAAGCCGCCCAGCTCGGCGTAGAACCGCGCTGTCTCACTTACGTCGACCCGATAGACCATGCCGATTCCGAAAGACTGGTAGGCTACCCACTGGTCATCCGCAGCTTTGTAGGCTTCCATCATCTGGATGTTGCCTCTGAGTCGGAAGGCGAATTGGTTTCTGATGATGGGCCGGAAGGTGATCTCGAATCCGAGGGCGGGATCGTAGCCATAGTGGGCGAGCGCGAAAGCTGCCGACAGTCTGTATTCATTAGTGGCGGAGGCGCCCTGCGCATAACCGCCAGTCGTCGGTGTGATGGCGAGCGCCAGGAGGAAGACAATGGGTATCAGTACCCTGAGATCGTGGTAAGGTGATGAGCAGCGCGGGCTCATCTTGTTCTGAATTTTACTATGGCGTCGCAAGCAGCAATTGATGATCTTTTCATCTCAACTTACGGAGGCCGCCGAATGCGGCAAATGATCAGCCTCATGCCGTCGATTGACTATTGTCAGTAAGAAGCGTCTGATCTTAAACGTAAGTCTGGTAATGGGGCCGTCGAATGAGATCAATATCATATACCAGCGTGTGTGCGGTCATGGCGAATTACGGCTGCAATCGTTAAACTTCAGTGATCAAGAAATCGTACGCTTATGAAGAAGCTGGTTATTAAAATACATGCTGTTGCAAGGCCATTTGTTGTTGTTTTCTTCGCCCTGATGTTTCTTTTCATGTGGATGCCGTCAGGGGCACAGCATCGCGTCAGCATTCAGGTGCGTCCGGGCGCGTCGTTTGCAACCACCAGGTTGGCCGATGCGGATCTGAAAACCGGTTATGGACTTGAAGGCTCCGTCGCGTACAGGGTGGTGCCGGATATTGGCCTCTACGCGGGATGGGGGTGGAACGGATTTTCGGCAGGCGAATCATTCGCCGGGAGGAACATGGATTTTGAGGAAACGGGATACGCAATAGGCATGCAGTTGTTTCACCCCTTCAGCGCTGATCTTCCGTTTGATTACTTTCTGAAAGCGGGGCTCATCCTGAAGCACATCGAAGTAGAAAGTCCTGATGCCGGGGTGATTTCCGATTCGGGGCATGGCGCCGGGTTTCAGGTGGAAGCGGGTCTCTCGTTTCCGGCGGGGGATCAGTGGAACGTCATCCCGGGCATTAAGTATGAATCGCTGACGCGGGAGCTTGCCGTTGCCGGGGCGAATTACAAATCCGACCTCAACTACCTTTCCGCCGGCGTGACCATCAGTTACACGTTTTAGTGAGGCCGGCGCGATGCTTATCCGGCCGACAAGACCTCGTGGAAAAATGTTATCTTAGCAATGGCAAAATTGATGGCGTCACAGGCGGGCCATTATCGTATTGGTAACCGGGTATGCTTTATTTCTCTCTTGTTGCCATGATAAAGGATTTTGCGCCATTACTGCTGGGCAGAGACCGACGTTCGATAGGGCGAAGCGAGAAGGTGATGGAGTCGGTAACCGACCAGGAAAGCTTTGATGAACTTTTCCGCTTCCTTTTTCACCATGAACGGTTGCTGGTCATGAGGGCCGCCGATGCCATTGAGAAGATCTCCTGCACACACCCGGAATTTTTGGCTCGTCACAAAATTCAATTGTTCAGTTTGTTAAACAGCGCACTCCATAAAGAGCTCAAATGGCATCTGGCGCTGTTGATTTCGCGTGTGGAACTCGACGGGGAAGAGCTAAAGGAGGCATGGCGACACCTGACGTACTGGGCCAGCAATCCGAATGAAAGCAAGCTTGTGAGGGTGAACGCCCTTCAGGGTCTTTTCGACATCTCCAGCCATTATCCGGAGCTGAAAGGATCATTTAACGACACCCTGAAGGCGCTTGAACACGAACCAATACCTTCTATAAAGGCCAGGATCAAAAAGCTGAAGCTGCTGAAGTCCTGATCATCAGTTTTTGTCAATTGATGTTCGTGAACGGTATTGCTGTTATCTTTGGGTTTCCGAACCCGGAACTAAAACTGGCTCCCGGGGTTTTGCATATC
>DASVOT010000597.1:0-4891 GCA_036383235.1 Chryseosolibacter sp. | reverse complement strand
CCTTAACTTAGAACCCTCGAAGAAGGAATAAAAAGAAGCAATAAATAGAGTATTATTGCATATTGATAAGCCCAGCAATTGCCATGAAATACACGATCGATAAGCAGGAAAAGTATAGTTTGTTACGCCTTCATGAGGATAAGCTGGATTCCAGCGTGGCGCCCAACCTTAAATCGGAGCTGATCACCCTGCACGCCGAAGGTGTTGGCAACATCATCCTGGATCTGTCGGAAGTAAAATATACGGATTCTTCCGGTCTCAGCGCCCTGCTGGTGGGAAACCGGATTGTGCAGGAAGACGGTGGCATTTTTATTCTCGCGAGCCTTTCGGAACACACGAGCAAGCTTATCAAGATATCCCAGCTCGACAGCGTCCTCAATATCCTGGGAAAAGTGGAGGAAGCCATTGACGCGGTCTTCATGCACGAGATCGAAAAAGATCTGAAGGAAGGCGAAGGAGCTTGAATCAATTGGGCAATTGCGCGATTCTGCAACGTCCGGTCATTACTCACCAATCTTCATCCGACTCTACGCGTTCGCAGCGGGAAGCGCTTTGAAAGATGTCCGCTTCCCGGCAAACAATATCGGATGCCAATCCAGGAATTCCATTTCGTAGACACCCAGGCCGGTCATTTATTTTATCCCGGAGTTTTTCCATAACATCGGCACAACCTGAACGAGATTGAGAATTAAAAATTAAACAATTGAAAAATTTCCCGGAACAACGATGAGTTTCAACATCACCATCCTGGGGTCAAGCGGCGCGCTGCCGGCGTATGGCAGGTTTCCATCTTCGCAATTGGTCGAGATCCGGAACCGCTATTTTCTCGTGGATTGCGGCGAGGGGGCGCAGATGCAGCTCATGCGCTTTCAGGCGAACCTGCACCGCATCAACCACATTCTTATCTCGCACCTTCACGGTGACCACTACCTCGGCCTGATGGGATTGATCTTCACCATGCATTTATTGCGGAGGACCAACGACCTGCACCTCTACAGCCATCGCGGCCTGGACGAAATCATCACCACGCAGCTGAGGCATTCGCGTTCCGTGCCGTCTTTCAAGATACTATTTCATCCCTTCGAGAACGGTGCGCGGGAGACGATCTTCGAAGACGATATCCTCACCGTTGATACCTTCCCCCTGATCCACAAGATCCCCTGTAACGGATTTCTCTTCAGTGAGAAGGTCAAACCGCGAAGGGTGGACAAAGCCAAACTGCCCGACGGATTGCTGATCCGTCAGATCGCGGATCTGAAAAAAGGGGCGGATGTGGTGGACGAGAACGGAACGGTGCTTTACAGAAATGAAGAGCTCACACTGCCTCCCAGGCGGTCGAGAAGCTATGCCTATTGCTCCGACACGGCTTACCACGAAAGCATTGTCGAGTTGATTCGCGGCGTGGACATCCTCTACCACGAGGCCACTTTCGGCGAGGATGAACAGCAGAAAGCCCGGGAGACCCGGCACAGCACCGCAGCGCAGGCCGCCACGCTGGCGAAAAAAGCGGAGGTGCGGAAATTATTGATCGGACATTTCTCCGCCCGTTACAAGGAGCTCGACGCGCTGGAGGAAGAAGCTAAAAACATTTTTCAGCCCGTAGCCCTCGCGACAGAAGGCAGCGTCTTCACCATTCAGGATTAATTTCTATTTTTAAGGATGGAAGTCACCCTTCACCAAAAGCGAAACAGGCTGTTCGTTATTCTCTCCGGCATTTTCATCACCAACGCACTGATTGCCGAAATCATCGGCGCGAAGATCTTTTCCGCGGAAGCCATGGTCGGGCTGAAACCCGCTCAACTGAACCTGATGGGCTTTGTGATGGATTTCAACCTCACCGCCGGCGCGCTTATCTGGCCCGTGGTATTCATCATCACCGACCTCATCAACGAATACTTCGGGAAGCCGGGCGTGAAACGGATCAGCTACCTGACGGCGCTATTGATCCTCTATGCCTTTCTCGCCATCTTCATGGCCATCCGCCTGCCACCCGCGGCCTGGTGGGCGACGATGACCGACGGCCAGGGCAACCCTTTCGACATGAACATGGCCTTTAACAGGGTATTGGGTCAAGGGTTGCGCATCATCGTCGGGTCGCTTACCGCATTCCTGATCGGGCAGCTCGTCGACGTCTTCGTTTTCCAGAAGCTCAGGCATGTCACGGGATCGCGCATGCTGTGGCTTCGGTCGACGGGATCCAAGCTTGTTTCGCAGCTGGTGGACAGCTTCGTGGTGCTCTTCGTTGCGTTTTACGGCGTATTCTCCAACCAGCAGATCCTCGCCATCGGCATCACGAATTACATCTACAAGTTTTCGGTCGCCATCATTCTGACTCCGCTGATTTATCTGGGCCATGCGATCATCGACCGATACCTCGGCAAAGAGTACGCGCATCAGTTGTCTGAAGGCGCCGCAAACGACAGCAAGGGATTTTTCTGATCGTCTGATCGTGCGGAAGTCCGATCGTCAGATCAACGACCTTCGAAGATTGTCGCAAATCACCGCGGTGGCAATGGCCGCGTTAAGCGACTCGGCCTGACCGTACCGCGGAATGGTGATCCGTTCCGTCACAAACGGGAGCAGCGCTTCAGATATTCCATGCGATTCGCTCCCGATGAGGATGAGTCCTCCTTTCCGGAAATCAACGCGATGGACATCCGCACCCTCCAGCAATGCGCCGTACACGGGATAGGTGTTCTCGACAAAGTACTGGTCAAGACGGGTATAGAAGACCTGAACCCTGGTAAAAGAGCCCATGGTCGCGCGGATGACCTTCGGATTGTAGAAATCCGCCGTTTCGTTCGATGCAATGACCTTTCTGATGCCAAACCAATCGGCCGTGCGGATGATGGTGCCCAGGTTGCCGGGGTCGCCGATGTCATCCAGCACGAGGGCATATTCGGAAGCGGAGGCATACACGGCTGCATTCGGCTTCATCCGCGCCACAGCCAGTGCGGAGCGATTCGTCTGAAATTCTCCCAAACCGTCGAGGGCGCTCTCGGGCACTTCGACCACCTCTCCCCTGACAGGCATTTGAAGCCCTGCCAGGAACGCGCCGGTGGCGAACAGGCTGACGATCTCAAAATCGGAGGCAAGCAATTCCACCACACTTTTGGCGCCTTCTACCAGAAAACATTGCTCCTGTTTTCGGTATTTCTTTACTTGCAGCGATTTGATGAACTTAATATCGGCTTTCGATAGCATCCCTGACACTTGATCCCGAAAATTAGATATTTTCCTTTAATCCTGATCCCCATTCTGCTTTCGGGTTGCCTGGGAACGCAGCACCTCAAGGAAAATGAGAAACTTCTTTACAAACAGCGGATCAAGGCACCGCGGGGCATCAACGAGGAAGAGCTGCGCGCCCTCTACGCCCAGCGGCCAAACCGGAAGTTCCTTTCCATTCCGTTCATCTACCACCTTGCCGCCATCTACTACCTCGGCAAAAATCATTATAACCAGGAAAAATTTGTCAAGAAGAAGGCGGAGGCGGAAAAGAAGTTCGACGACAAGATCGCCCATACCACCTCGCAGCGCAAGATCAACAACCTTCAGTTCAGGCGCCAAAAAAAAATCGACAAGTTCAATTCAAGGATCGAGAAGGGGAACCTCTTCATGCAATGGGGAGAACCGGTGGCCGTTTACGACAGCGCCCTCCTCAAGATTACCGTGAACCGGTTCAAAAATTATCTCTTTTCGGAAGGGTATTTTCAGAATGACGTAATCCCGGAAGTCACGACGGCTGGCAAGCGCGTCAAAGTGACATACGACATAGAAGTGGCCGAACCTTACCGGATCGACAGCATCATCTACCGCGTTCCCGATTCGACGATCTATCGCCTGCTCCGCCAGAGCGATCGGAACAGCCTCATCCGGAAAGGCGAGCGCTACCGGGAGGACAACTTTACGCAGGAACGCGAGCGCATCGACCTCTACCTGAAAGACAACGGGTATTATGATTTCAGTCGCCAGTATATTGACTTCGACATTGACACGACCCTCCTCGGCGATAAAAAGATCGCGGTGATGATGACCATCCGCGATCCGGCCAGGCGGGGCTACCACAAGCAGTTCGTCGTCGACTCGGTCCATTTTATCACCGACGCAGGGGTGAGCCTCCCGGGCGTCGAGCGGAAGCACGTGATGTACCGGGATGTGCACTACCTGTATTACCAGGACCAATACAACCTCAAGATCCTGAGCCAGCGCGTGTTCCTCGCACCGGGGAGCCTGTACTCCAGAACGAAGACCCTCGACACGCAGCGCCAGCTCGCCAACCTGGATGCTTTCAAGTTTGTCAACATCAATTACGATTCCACGGGCGGGAATTTCCTGGCAAATATATTCACGAGCGCGCTCGACCGGTATGAGTGGTCCAACGAGGTGGGAGTCAACGTGACCGAGGGTTACCCCGGTCCTTTTTATAACCTCAATTTCAAGAAACGGAATCTCTTCGGCGGCCTCGAGAATTTTGAGTTGAACGGGCGCATCGGCATTGAAGGCGTGGCTTCGGCAACGAAGGAGCTGAATGTGTACAAAAGCACGGAAGCCGGTATCAACGCGTCGGTCACGTTTCCGCAATTCATCTGGCCGCTGCGAAACTCCACCCAGATCCTGCTGGGAAAATACAATCCGAAGACGCGGCTCTCGATCGGTTATAATTATACGGACCGGCCCGAGTACAGCCGGAACAGCGCGACGTTATCGAACACCTACACCTGGCAAAACCAGCGCACCACCCAGTATTCGCTGGCCCTTTTTAACCTGAGCCTCATCAATTCAGAAATCAAGTCGTCGGACTTTCGAAAAGTCCTCGACGAGCTCGACCTCCTGGGCAATTACAACCTGGCCAGGTCCTTCAGGCCTTCCTTTGTCAGCAGCGTGATCTTCA
>DASVOT010000596.1:0-1876 GCA_036383235.1 Chryseosolibacter sp. | reverse complement strand
GGCGTGCTCGACGTCTTTGGCGACTACAGGCACTTTTTGGAGAAGTTGACACTGTGCGCATTTTTCACTTTTGTCATCCTCGTCATTGCCCGGGCCATCGAAGACATGGTAAGGCGTAAGGCCAAAATGCCCTATGCCCGGTACAACCTCATCAAAGCGATCCGCCTGCTGGCGGTGCTCCTGAGCCTGATGGTAATCGTATCGCTGGTGTTCGAGAACTGGTATACCGCGGCCGTCTCGCTGGGATTGATCTCGCTGCTGCTGGGGTTCGCGCTGCAGACACCCATCACATCGCTGATCGCCTGGCTGTACATCGTGATCCGGACACCCTACAACGTCGGCGACCGCATTCAGATTGAGTCCTTCAAAGGCGATGTGGTGGAGATCAGCTACCTCGACACAACGCTCTGGGAATTCGGCGGCGATTACCTCACAAACGATCTGCCGAGCGGAAGACTCATCCGTTTTCCCAACAGCCTCGTGCTGCAATACGCCGTCTTCAATTATTCCTGGAAGAAATTTCCTTACATATGGAATGAGATCCCCTTCCACGTCGCCTATGAGAGCGACCTGGAATATGTCGGCAAAACCCTCCGGGAAGTGACCAAAGAAGTGCTCGGTCCGGATATGGCCGGGAGAATCCGCGACCTCAAGGGGCTCATTGAAAAAACCCCTGTGGATGAATCGGAGATCCGGGAATATCCCTATGTCATTTTCCGGACCCATGTCAACACCTGGGTCGAAGCCAATGTCATTTACCTCGCTGAGCCCAAGAAAGCGGCTTCGATGCGCACTGCCATTATCAAAAAAGCTCTTGCCCAATTGCTGCGCGAACCCGACCGCGTGATGTTCCCGAAAGGGAATGCGCGGTGATTGGCCTGTAAAAAAAATCAGGACCCCGGCACCTTGCCCTTCAACAGGCCACGAGGGGAATTTGACCAAAACGCCGTAATATCGTATCAGTATCAAACATCACTGAATGCCTGATCCTTCCGATCGAGAAATTGTGGCGAAAGCCATCGCGGGTGACAGGCAGGCTTTCCGCCAGCTGGTCGAAAGACATCAGCAGCTCGTTTACGCGCTCGCATACCGGTTCACGGGAAGGGCAATGGACGCGGAAGACATCACACAGGAAGCGTTTATCCGCCTGTGGAAAAATCTGGCCCGGTATCGCGATGACGTCCTGCTGACGACGTGGCTGTACAAGATCACCACAAACCTCTGCCTCGACTTCCTGAAGTCAGCGCACAACAGGCATGCGAGGCAGACCGTCGACGTCGCCGGAACAAAAATCGTCAGCGACTCACCTGCGGACGGACCGGTGCTGGAGGAAGAGCTGAAAATGGCGATGGAAAAATTTGCTGCGGCTCTGAGTCCCAAACAAAAGGCTGTGTTTATTCTTCGCGACCTGGAGGACAGAGACATGGACGAAATAGCGGAACTCCTGGAGATGTCGCCGGGACAAGTGAAAAGCAACCTGTACTGTGCGCGCAAAAAAGTAAGCGAAGAAATCGCTCTGCATTACCGATCAAAAAAACCTGTGAAGCCATGAACTGCCGTGAAGCTGAAAAACGGATTTATTTATACAACGAGCTCTCGCCGTCAGAGCGCGAAGAAACCGACGCACATCTCCGCACGTGTTCCGCCTGCAGAAACATCATGGAGGAGGTGACCAGGGCGCGCAACTTTGTAAGGACCGCCCCGCCGGCGCCTGCGTTGTCAGACCCTGCCCGCATGACCAGGCGGATCCTGGACGCGCTCCCTCAAAGTAAACCACAACGATCCCGCTCTTTAGTTTACTGGTCGCCGGGCACCGCGCTGAGATACGCTATGAGCGGCGTTTCCCTTTTTCTCATCTTCACATTCGTCAGTGAAT
>DASVOT010000595.1:0-8036 GCA_036383235.1 Chryseosolibacter sp. | reverse complement strand
GATGCCGACGTTTCCGGGCTTGTGCGCAAGGTGGCGGGAGACCGGATAACCTGTTTTCGCCAGCCTACCAACGCGGGGAGCCTTCGGAATTTTCACACGTGCCTGGAACGGTCGCGCGGCCGGCTGATTCACCTGTTGCATGGGGATGACCTGGTCCGTCCGGGTTTTTACGAAAAAATGGAGAACCTGTTCGCGCAGTATCCGTCAATCGGCGCCGCATTTTGCAGGTTTGCCTATATCAATGAGGCCGGGCGGACTTTATTTCACCAGGACCCTGAGATGAAAGAGGCCGGTATCCTGGAGAGCGGCGTTTCCAGGCTGTCTGAAAAGCAGCGCATCCAGTATGTCGCCAGGGTGGTGAGGCGGGACGTGTACAAGCAGCTAGGCGGTTTTTATGGCGTGGAATACGGCGAAGACTGGGAGATGTGGGTACGCATCGCTGCCAGGTATCCTGTGGGCTACACGCCAGAGGTGCTCGCCGAATACCGCAAGCATTACAATTCTGTTTCCGGAAACGCGTTTGTGACGGGCGCGAACATGCGGTCCCTGGAATGGGCGATGGAGCGCATCCAGCAATATCTGCCGGCAGACGAACGGGCCCGCATCCTGGGCGAAAGCAGGCGCTTTTATGCCCATTACGCACTCCGCGTAGCCAATTCTTTGTGGATGAATTTCAAAGACCGCCGCGCCGCATCCGTCCAGGTTGCGCAGGCCTGGAAAATGAGCAGGGATGCCAACCTGGTATATAAAATACTGAAACTGTATACAAAAATCATCCTGAACATATGAAAACGCCGGGAGTCTCCATCCTTATTTGTTGTCACAATGGGGGAAAACGCCTTGAACAGACCCTCCGCCATATTGCGCTCCAACAGGTACCTGATTACATTCCATGGGAGGTGATTGTGATCGACAACGGGTGTACCGATGATTCCATGTCAGTGGCCCGAGCGGAATGGAGAAAGTATCGCGTGAATGCGGATTTCAGGATTGTACCCGAACCGTTGCTGGGCCTTAGCTATGCGCGGATGCGCGGATTTGCGGAAGCATACTACTCGTTTGTCCTTCTTTGTGATGACGACAACTGGCTGGAAGAGAACTATGTGAGAAACGCTTATCACCTGCTGCTGGAAAAGCCGAACATCGGGGCGCTCGGTGGTTTGGGAAAACTTTCATATGAAATTGATCCTGCCGTGGAGGAGCTGTCCTACATTTTTGCGGCGGGAGAACAGGCGCCCAGGTCAGGAAAGGTAAAGGAGAACAGGATTTTCGGCGCAGGTTGTGTCATCCGTCATTCCGCGTGGGAGAAACTTGTCAAGAGCGGATTCAAAAGCCTTCTGACCGATCGCAGAGGCACGGAGTTGAGTTCCGGTGGTGATTTTGAATTGTGCTATGCCCTCGCCATTCTGGGATACGACATCTGGTATGACGAGCGCCTCCGGTTCACCCACTATATCACCCGCGAACGGCTCACCTGGGAGTATTTTGTTCGCTACGCCTTTGAGAGTTCAAAATGCTTCAACGTTTTGTCTTCTTATAGGTTGGCCGCGGCGAATGCCCGGGTTGACTGGCCGCCCACGCTTGTGCTGATCCGGAATTTTCTATCGTGCACGAAAATTCTGTTGGCGATCAATATCAGGCGGTTGATCAAGGCCCGCAGCTCGGTGAAGGTAACCCTGTATTTCCGGCACCTGATGTTTAAATACAAATGGATGGCGTATTTTTCCAACTTTCGCCAAATGGTCAACACGCACCGGCAGATCATGGAATTCCGCGAAAGATGCAGGCCGTCGCAGCATACGTTGAAACCGGTAGTGAAGAAAGATCCGGTCCCGGCGCTCAGGCTTTCTTTCTTTTCAAAACACGGGAAACCGCTGCGTTGATATTGGAGGGTCCCAGACCGTATTTTTCCAGGAGCTGAGCAGGAGTGCCGCTTTCGCCAAACGTGTCGTTCACCGCAACCATTTCAAGAGGCGCGGGAAAGAAGCGACCGAGAACCTGAGCGACGGCGTCGCCAAGCCCGCCATTCACCTGATGCTCCTCGCAGGTCACCGCGCATTTTGTTTTCTGTACGGAGGCAAGGATGGCATCGACGTCAAGTGGTTTGATCGTGTGCACATTGATGACTTCGGCGCTGATCCCTTTCTCAGCCAGGGCCGCCTCCGCTTCGATTGCCGACCAGACCAGGTGACCGCACGCAAAAATGGTGACATCCTTCCCTTCAATCATCCGGTCCGCTTTTCCGATAGTGAACGGGCGGTCAGGCGCGGTGAATATCGGCCAGCTCGGCCTTCCAAACCGCAGGTATGCGGGCCCGGAATGATCGCCCAGGGCCAGCGTGGCCAGACGGGTCTGGTTGTAATCGCAGGGCACGATCACCGTCATGCCGGGAAGCATCCTCATCATCCCGATGTCTTCGAGTATCTGGTGAGTGGCTCCGTCTTCCCCAAGCGTGACCCCGGCGTGCGAAGCACATATTTTTACATTTTTTCCCGAGTAGGCGATCGACTGGCGGATTTGATCGTATACCCTCCCCGTTGAGAAATTCGCGAACGTGCCTGTAAACGGAATTTTGCCGCCAATGGTCATCCCTGCCGCGATACCCATCATGTTTGCCTCCGCGATGCCGACCTGAAAAAATCTGTCGGGAAACTCTTTTTTGAAAGCATCCATCTTCAGCGAGCCTGTAAGATCCGCGCACAGCGCGACGACATCCGGGTTTTTCTTCCCCAATTCATGAAGGCCCACCCCGAACCCGGACCGGGTGTCTTTCTTTTCTGTAAAGCTATATTTCATATCCAATGATCCTTTTAGGTACTGCCGCGAGGCCAGCGGCGGCCCATTACCGGGCCCGTCCCAAGATTTGTCCAGGAACGCTGTGGCGAAAGTCGGAAATATATTCTGAACTCCCAGCGCCACCCTTCAATTCTGTTACTCATTTGTTAAAGCGCGCAAAAGGGCGGGAGCGATGGAACCTCACGTCTCCCGGACCGTAAACGTTTTAAAAGCAATCCGATGGCACAAGCTCAAAATGACAACCTCCGGTACATTACATGGTTCCTCATTGCCCTTGCGATCGCCCTCCTGCCCTGGATCATCCTTTTCGGGGATAACTGATCAGAACATCCGGATATTAAGGGTCGGGCCGGACCGTACCTCGAAATTTTTTATTGCCGTGTACTTGCTGCCAGGACTCCTGCGGGCGCGAAAAGCAACTTTGTAGCTGCCCGGCAATAAATTGAAGAAATGCTGTGAACGGTCAGGGTCCAGCGTCACGACCCACCGTGTTTCGCCCGACGGAAGGATTTCGAAAATACTCCCGAAACCCACCGCCAGGGTGTTGATGTTCACCGCTCCGGTAGAAGGCAATCCGATGGTGACCAATTTGCCGTGTTCCAGAGTCACGGGAAATTTTCTCCGCGGAAGCGTCAGCGTCTCGACCTCATATTCGCCCGCCAGGTAGCGGACGGATTCACCGCTGTTCTGCTGGTGAAGAATTTCGCTTTTACCACGCTGCCGGACAACGGCCTGAAACGGATTTCCGCGGCCCTCCGGTTTCAGGATTAATGTTCCCTGCGGAGCGGGAATGGAAACAACGTTATGTGTTCCGTTCGCGATGCTCACGTCCTTACGAACAACGGGTGGAAGCGTATTCACAACAACATCATACGAGAGCACCGGATCGATTTGCACCGAGTCCGGTCTGCCGTTTGAATCGAGGTAGTGAACAAACTCATAGGCCGACGTGCCGGTCATGCTGTTTAAGAACGTGACGTTCAGGTTCGTTTCGAGGGGGCGATTTTCACCATCCAGCAACTCCACGCTGACCGTCGTTTTAGCGAACGTCGTCTCAATTGACTTGTTCAGGATCTTGTTAAATGAACTGGCATTCTCCGCATCGATGAATTTGCCCACACAGTCAAGGGCCTTGCCTCCGGGAACTCCTAACCCGATAATGAAAGGTCTGAGGAATACTCCCTTCTTTTGCAGCTCAACGGAGGCCTGGCAAGGGTCGCCTCCGCACGATTCAACGCCGTCGGTAATGAGTATCACAATGTTGCGATACCCCGGCGCCGCGGGAAAATCCTTTGCAGCCTCCAGCAGGGAATACGTGATCGGCGTGACTCCTTTCGGCGTGAGCCCGCGGATCTCATTGATGATGGCATCGTGATTCTTAATGCCGAATGGGACTTCAAGCTTGCTGTCATTGCAGTTGTTTGATTGGCGGGAATACCGGTGGCCGTAGACCCTTAGCGCCAGCTGAACCTTCGGGTTTACCCGCAGCGAATCAACAAGACGGGTCAGGATCTTTTTTGCAACATCCATTCGCGACTGGTCATTTCCCCACTGCGCATTCATACTCCCGGACCCGTCCAAAATGAAGAGTATTCGCGTTTGTTCAGGCAAAGCCTGCTGGACAACGCGCTGCCCCCACACAACCGGGTGCAAACAGAAGAAAACAAGCAGGTAGAGGAGGATGCACTTGCCGATATGCATGGCTATTGTAATTGTTGATTATTCAAATAGGCGTCGGCTTGAGACGAGTCCTGCCATTTTCAGGCAAGGTCCCGGGCCTCATGGCTGGCGTCGCGCACGGCCGGCCTTTCGCCATTCAGCAAAGGTAATCGATTCCCGGAGTGGACGCCATTCCCGCCCGCTAGGATGTGAGCGCGGCGGGAGACGGGCAGGGTTTGACCGTCGGGCACCGGAGCCAACGACGGGGCTGAATGGCCTGAAATAAATAGAAATGCCATCCGCGCCCATGGCACCGGGGCGGATGGCATTTTATTCCTTTACCAATGACGATTTACTCAGAGGATGCCGGTGATCACGGCAGCTACGTTGATGGTGGCTCCGCTCTGTACCGTGACAATGTTCCCGACCGATCCGTTGACGGAGGTCTCGGATTTAAGCTGGCTCTGGAACTGGTAGCGGCCTGTCGTCGTGTCTTTTGTGTAACCCACAAAATGCAATTCGTAGTCGCCGGCTTCCAGGAACGCCAGTTTGAATTCGTTACCCGTCAACCCTTGTTTCACTTCGGCGCTGCCCGCAGCATTGGCAAACAAGAGCGCGTCCGCTCCCTGCGGCGTGGTTTCAGTGCTGGCATTGAAGGTACCTTTCTTGTAAGCGTATACGATGATCTTGTCGGCGTTCGATCCGCTGCTTTCCTCGTAAGAGCCGATGACCGTACCGGAATTCGCTTTGGCAACAAGTTTCACCGCGGCATTGAGGTTGTTGTCACTTACAAACGAGTAACCCGTTGCCGCGTCGCCCGAATAACGCAATGCTTTGCGGAGATCAAAATCGAGGACGATGTTTGTCTTGACGTCTTTTGCCACCTGCCAGGATTTATTGACAGCGACATCCGTCGTGCCCGTCGCGGCGGTTTTCAATTGATTTTTCGCGTTGTTCTGATCGAGCACGTAGCATCCGGGCGATCCGCCGTTCGCGTCATGATCGAGGTCGAGCACGAGCACCACCTGGTTGTAGGTGCGGGCATCGAATTCGCCGGATCCAAGAATTTTGGTTTTGCCTTCGGAATACGCCTTGAGATCGATGGTTTGCTTTGTAAATCCCTGTACCGAGTTGCCATTGACTTTGATATCGGCAACGGTGACGAACACGCCTTTAACGTTTGCATCATCGACCGGGGCATCGGTGATCTCAAATTCCGCCTGTCCTTTTCCTGCGGGCTCATCATCGTTGCACGCCGCAAGACCCAGGAGGGCAGCCATCATCAAAATACCTTTAATCCATTTCCCTTTTTTCATTTCCATAAGTTGTTAATTGGTTTTTTCATGTTGGTAACTGATCACGCAAATTTATACGCGGATTTTTTACTCGCAGTCGGCAAGGCCGGTAGAACTGCCGGATAAAAACATGAATGGTTTTTTTTCGCGGTTCAGCAGCAAAACCCGGAAAAAATCAGTTCAACGCAGGCATGATTTTGGTTGGGGAATTTTTCTACATAAAAGAAAAAATTTTCCCTGAGCATCATGCGAAAAAATAAAAACAGGGATGAGCACAATAACTATAGAATGGAAGAAGGCTCCATATTCTTTTTTTCACAGATTGTGAAGGGGAAAAAGATTCTAATAATCGCCGAGTGTTTCCTGGAGCTGGGAGAGTGCTTTCTTTAATTCATCATCATTGGGCGCCACGCCATGCCACTTGTGTGATCCCATCATAAAGTCCACGCCGAATCCCATGTCCGTTTTCATCAGGTTCATCACGGGCTTTCCTTTCTTCGCCAGCGTTTTGGCTCTTTCGAGGCCTTCCACGACGGATTCAATGTCGTTGCCGTTAAACCCTTGCACGATCCAGCCGAACGCTTCCCATTTCGCCTTCAGATCAAGCAATGACATGATGTTCTGGACAGGGCCGTCAATCTGTTGCCCGTTGCAGTCGATGGTAGCGATGAGGTTGTCGATCTTGTGGTGGGGCGCGTACATCGCAGCTTCCCAAACCTGTCCTTCCTGTTGCTCGCCATCGCCCATCAGCACGAACACAAACCGGTCGTCGTGATTCAGCTTCTTTGTTTGAGCGGCACCGATCGCAACCGAAAGTCCCTGGCCGAGCGAGCCCGATGCAATGCGGATGCCGGGGAGGTGTTCATGTGTAGCCGGATGCCCCTGCAGCCTGGAATTTATTTTTCTAAAGGTCGACAGCTCGTTGACGGGGAAATAGCCGGCGCGGGCGAGGGTCGCGTACCAGACAGGGGAGATGTGTCCGTTTGACAGAAAAAAAAGATCCTGTCCTTTTCCGTCCATGCTGAATTTCGGATCGTGTTTGAGCAGGTGAAAATAAAGAGCCACAAAAAAATCGGTGCAGCCGAGCGAACCGCCGGGGTGACCCGACTGGCAGGCATGGACCATCCTGACGATATCCCTTCTGATCTGTGTGGCAAGTTTTTTTAAACGGTCGTAGTCAGGTGCCTGGCTCATGCAACGTGAAGTTTGTCGCGAAGATGGATAAATTTCGGCAAGGCGGCAAAGTATTTTTTTGAGACAACCGACCGGCATCCCGTTGAGCCGGCTACTCGGCCTCAATACGGTCCGGCACCGCGTGGAGTCACAAGATGCAAGAGCTATTGGCCGGGGGGTCAGGGGCCGGGCTAAAGGAAAGACAGCTTGAAGAGGGAACCGCGCGTCCGCGAAGGGCGGGGCGCCGGCAAGCTAACGCTTTTTCTTTTTCGATTCGACGGCGAGTTTGGCGGTGTTGTCGAGCTTCGAGTCAAGGATCTGCCGGACGTGGTTCCGGGTATCGACTTTGTCGATGATGTCTTCGATGACTCCCTTTTCGTTGATGACAAACGTTACGCGGGCGGTACCCATGTATTTTCTTCCATACATGGATTTTTCAACCCAGGTTCCGTAGGCGTCGTGTATGGTTTTCTGCGTGTCCGCCAGCAGCCTGAAGGGTAACTTTTCTTTTTCAATAAACTTTTTGTGAGACCGTTCGTTGTCTGTGCTGACGCCGAGGATCTCATATCCCTGGGTGACCATGCTGTGGTAGTGATCGCGGAGATTGCATGCCTCGGCCGTGCAGCCGGGGGTCATGTCTCTGGGATAGAAATACAGGACGATTTTTTTTCCCCGTAGACTGGATAACTTAACGGGGTTTCCGTCGTGGTCGTTCACGGTGAAATCAGGCGCTTTATCTCCGACTTTAAGGCTCACGATTACGGCAAGTTACTGGTATAGACGGATTGGTTTCCGGCCTCATCGGTGACCACGAGCTTGAATTCGCCTTTCATCAGTTCGTCCTTATTCAGGCGCTCGGACCAGATGGTGGAAGTTTTGCTGTCGTAATACATCAGCAGCCACTGGCCGTTGACGGTGGCGCGATAGCGGTAGATGCCGGAGAGTTCGTCCTGTATCTTGAACCGGGCCACGTAGTTGTTGACCACAATCGGTCGTATGGTTGGGGCGGTTCGGTCCTGCAGGATCGTAAAGTCGCCGAATTCGCGGGTGGAGAAGTTGATGGCTCCATTCTGCCAGTAGCCACCAAGGTATTGATATCCCTTCCCATTGATG
>DASVOT010000594.1:0-4268 GCA_036383235.1 Chryseosolibacter sp. | reverse complement strand
TAATGATTATTTACCGGTAAAGCCTCCGAATTGCCTTCAGGATAATTTTTTTTTCATTCTGTCCCGACGCGCTCGGTTTATATTGGCATTACCTTTTTACCAGGTTGGCCGGACCCATGTCTGGCTAAAAGCAGATCAGGCGATCGCCATGAAATGCACCGTATGAAGATTCTTCTTGTTCTTAACCCCATGGCGGGAGGTGTCAGCCATGACGCGACGATCGCCGCGCTCACGCGGCTTGCAGAAAGTAGAGGTGTTCACGCCGGATTCTATTTTACGACGGGCAAAGAAGATGAAAGGAACATCGGGAGGCAGATCCGTAAATTCAGGCCCGACAAGGTAGTATCCGCCGGGGGCGATGGCACCATACAGCTGGTAGCAAGAGCCATTTTACCGTTTGATCTTGCCATGGGCATCCTCCCGACGGGATCGGCCAATGGCCTGGCAACGGCGCTGGCAGTTCCTAAAGATCCCCTCGAAGCGTTCGAAAGAGTTCTGGACGCCCCGAAGATCAAACCGATGGACATCCTGAAATTCAATGATGACCATTTCTGTATCCACGTGGCCGACGTTGGCGCCAACGCCCTCATTGTAAAGAAATACGAGGAAGGGGGCGAAAGGGGGCTGCTCGGTTATGCGAAATATTTATTCTCCGCCGTTCAGGAGACAGCCCTGTTTCGTACTACGATCCATACACCGGAAGGTACGTTCCGGAAGGAAGGTTTCATGATGGCCTTCGCAAATGCCCACAAGTACGGAACGGGAGTCCAGATATCGGACGGCTCCGTTTCAGACGGCAAGTTCGAGATCTGCAACGTCGAGAAGGTGACGCTCGACGAAGCCATCAAGGCGGGCCTTACCATATTGAATGTGTTCGTGGAACCGAATATGTTTTCGGATGTCATCAGCTGCAGGGAGGCGGAGGTGTCCATCGATCAGAAAGTGCATTTTCAGATCGACGGTGAATACATGGGTATGACCGATCATCTGAAGATCGAAGTGATGGCCGGCGCCTTAAAATTATTGATCTGACTGTGCCTGGAAAAATTCCCATACTGCTCAGCTTCTATGCGCTTTCGAACGGCAGCACCACCGTTACTTTTGGACAGGTCACCTACACGGGGATCGAGGACCTCAGTTTCCTGGAATACAGCCGGAGAAAAACATTCAGGACATTATTGAGATTATACCACTCCCGGCCCTGTTCCAATCAGGAGATCGGTCTGGTTTTTTCCGCGGGTAGCCTCAAGGTTGCGACGAATCGCCGCGGCGGGTTTTACGCAAGAACGGGCCAGCATTCTATTGAGGGCCATCTGGTCAGAGTGACGCTGGGTTCTGGTGACGAGGTGAGGCTCATCGACGGGCTCTACCAGACAGCGATCCATTACATCGAAGGAGATACACTGGTTGTGTCCGACATCGACGACACCCTTGTTCACTCATTTATTTATGACAAGATCCTGAAGTTTCGCACGCTGATGTTCACGTCGATGGAGAAGCGGAGGGCGGTTGTGAAGATGCAGGACCTCCTGCGGAATTTTACAGCGAAGGGAGCGGTGCCAATATACTTATCGAACAGTGAGCAGAACCTTTACCCGCTCATCTACCGTTTCCTGAGGCACAACCATTTTCCTCAGGGCCCCTTGTTTCTGAAGCAGATGCGCCGCCTCTGGCATGTGGTACTGGATATGCGGGTTCCGTCCAGGAATACGCACAAGATCGCTACCATCGAGGAGTTGATGACCATGTTCCCGGGCAAGAAGTTTATTCTGATGGGCGACAACACGCAGGAGGACGTTTCAATTTATTTGTCCATTGCCAAAAAGTATGGCGACCGTATTCTCTATATTATTATCCGCAAGGTGGTGGAAAAAAAATCCGATGCGGCGCTCATTGGCAAAGCGCAGGAGCATTTGCGCGAATGCAGGATAGGATTTTATTATGCGGATGATTTTCCAGGCGTCGTTTAAGGCAGCGCAATCCCCTGTGCCCGGATGAAACCGTCCATGCGCATAAGAACGTCGTGGTGAGAGCGAGTCCGCTTTCGGGATCGGTTAAGCCGACAGCGCCACCGAACGCAGACGGTCGATGGGACGCCGTTCAAAACTCGAAATTCGGGTTGCTCCAGCTCATCGGAATATCCGCTTCGTAATTTCCGTCCGGCGTCTTAATGCGCATCTCGAAGCGTCCTTCGATGAGGAAACCCAGCGACTGATAAAACGCAATCGCTCTCTGGTTGCTTTCGCGTACGATCAACTCGACGCGGCCAATATCGGGACGGTTGACTCCGATCTCTTCGAGGAAGATCGTCAGGAGCGTTCTGCCGATCTTCCGGCCTTGAAATTCAGGATGAACGGCGATGGTAAAATCCGACAACACATGCTTGAAGACAGCGGGCCCCGGGTTGGCGGCATGAACCTCGGCAATCAGCCGGCCGGGGATTTCGGGGTGCTCAGCCACCAGGATCAAGCCCGAATCCATGCTTCTCTCTAAAAAAGTTTTTATGTACTCATCGGTGATCTCATCCTGGGCGCGGGCAATGCCTCCGGGCACAGCGGCCACTTCCCTGTATAAGTGTTTGATCCCGGAGAGGTCCCCTTTTTCGGCGTTGCGGATGTGCATGGAATTCCGGCTAAAGCTACAAAGGTAATCTCAGAAGCTGTGCTGTCCGGGAAAAAAAAATGGTGAACTACGTGTTCAGTGTTGGTTGCTCGCGGCGAAGTTCCGCTGGTATTGATATCCAGAAAAATTCAGGAATTTCTCCTGTACGCATTCGCGGGTTGATAGCTTGTCACGATTCGTGTACTTTCGCGGCGGAATTCTTCAGGCGATATTTTCTTTTGCCCATTTTTTCCTCTTGCAGAAACAAATAGAAATTCAGCTGGGCTACCTGAAACTGGCGCAGATAGCTATTGGTATGAAAGCCGGATGTGAGCTTGATATGATTTTCCATAACCTCGATTATAACAGAACGCTTAAATACGGACATTCCCTCATGAGGCCATAAGAAAATCGTTAAAGGGCGGCTAATGAAGGTATTTTGGAGGCTTCAGTCGATTTAATCTGAAATTCTCCGTCACAAGCGTGTTATACGTAGCGTGTTTGCCCCGGGTTGAGCGGTTGCTGAAAAATTTGGGGTATTTTCTTACTTCTGTAGGAAAGGAGAAGGGTGCGGGCCACTCGCAGGGAAACCAATCCCCGTACATGGCCCGCGCCCTTTTTTAAATATTCGGTTGCGGCGTCGTTCTCAGGTAGGGCTTGATGCGCTTGTGGCCCTTCGGAAACTTGGAAGGGATCTCTTCGTCTTTTACCGAGCCGCTGATAATAACATCCTGACCTGGTTTCCAGTCGGCAGGAGTGGAGACGCTGTAGTTCGCCGTGAGCTGCAGGCTGTCTACTACCCTGAGGATCTCGTTGAAATTCCTTCCTGTCGAGGCGGGATAGGTCAGCATCAGTTTCACTTTTTTGTCCGGTCCGATGATAAAGACAGAGCGGACGGTAAACTTGTCGACGTTTGGATGGACCATCCCGTAAAGGTTGGCCACTTTGAACTCGGGATCCGCAATGAGGGGATAGCTCACATTTGTGTTCTGAGTCTCATTGATGTCGTGGATCCACTTCTTGTGCGATTCAAGCGGGTCGGCGCTGATGGCCAGTATCTTGACGTTGCGCTTCCTGAATTCAGGTTCCAGTTTTGACATGGAACCCAGCTCCGTGGTGCACACAGGTGTAAAATCAGCAGGGTGGGAAAATAGTATCCCCCAGCTATTGCCGAGCCATTCGTGAAATCTGATGGTTCCTGCCGTGGTTTCTGCCGTAAAATCCGGGGCGACATCCCCTAATCGAATTGACATAGCTTTTTTTTTAAGGTTGAATAATAATGGTATTGGTTCAACTTATTAACCGTCAAGGGTTAAATTTAGTTTGTCGCACAATCCTTTAAAAGTGAATTGGGAATCTTTGCCGGACGAACGTCGCAGACGCTACTGCTTTTTCTTTTTCAAGGCCTTCAGGTCCTCCTCCTTTTTCACAAGGCCTTCCAGGGTATCGGCTTTTAGCAACTCCACGGTGGCATTCCTGATCTGAAGAAAGGCATCTCTCACCGAACAGGTTTCCTCGTCCTCGCATTCGGCACAGGATTCATAGAATTTGTAAGTGGCGCAGGGCACAGCGGCGATGGCGCCATCAAACAGGCGGACCACCTCGGCGAGGTTGACCTCGCTGGGTGCGCGACGAAGGAAGTACCCGCCACCCTTTCCCTGCTTGCT
>DASVOT010000593.1:0-2826 GCA_036383235.1 Chryseosolibacter sp. | reverse complement strand
CGATGGCGCTGGCAACCACGACATAATAACGTCCTGTTCGCTCGTTTAGTGTTTCAATCGTGCCTGCAGCCGGAGAGGCGTTTGCCACGGAATCCGCCTTGCGCTGCGCCTCTTCGGCGATGCGCTTTTGCTCGGCTACGCGATCTTCCTCCTCGCGGGCGGCTTTCTGGCGTGCTTCCTCCTCCACCTTTGCTTTTTCCCTGGCGGCAGCGGCCTCCTGGGGCTTGCGATATCCAAAATACCAGACCGCGGCGCCGATCACCAACAGAAGGGCGGCAATCCCCAGTATCCTGGGCCAGGGTGAGCTGCCTTCGTCGTCGTCGTTGTAATAGGGGGAATTGTATTCATTTTGCTGGACTTCGTCTCTCTCCATAGTGGTATTCGTTACGGGTTTTTCTTGAGTATATGGGGATTTGGTTGTCTCGGGCTCAGGCTCAGGCGTGCGGGCTTCCGGTTCAGGAGTGGTCTCCCGGTTAATAGGTTCGTATTCAATTTCGGGGAGGCCGAAAGTGTCGTCGCCACCGCTTTGATCGGTGTTCTCTTCAGGTTGATCGTCAGGTTTTTTCTTCCTAGCCATGTGCGGTCAGCGTTCGCTTGTTCTTTAACATACAAAAATAAAAGAATTTCCGAGCCTGACAAATATTCCGCACTCATCAGAAGCTCCAGGTCAGGCCTCCCATTGCCTGGAAGCCCCTCACCGGGTAACCGAGAAAGACCGGATACTGGTTGGATGTGATGTTGTTGAACTGACCGAACAGTGAAAAAGTGTCGGAGATCAGGTACTCCGCTCTGACGTTGAGATCAAAGGCAGGATCAAGCTCCACGCGCGCATCCGCCACCGGGTCAAAGGCCTTCATTCCTCCCTGGGCGATGAGCTTGACTTTCAACAAAAACTTTCCCACGATGTTCGCCGAACTCTCGGCCGTGACTTTGTACGTCGGCCGGTGCCAGGCTTCCTCGATGTCAGTAGCATACGAATACAGATCGCCCCGGAGAAGGATCTTGAAGGTCTCCGTCTGCGAAAATCCGAGCGAGGCAAAAAAATCCGTGCGGTTCGTCACATCGTCATACTCGACGGTAAATTTCGAAGGGTCGGATGCGCTGTTCCTGAAAAAATACAAGTGCTTGAGCGTGGCGAGCGAAAAGCCTCCGTTAACAGCGATCTTGTTACCGATCCGGGTGTGAAGGGCAGCCTGGAGCTCCAGCAGCTTGTTCGTGTGAAAGATGGGGATGTTCGGGGCCAGCCACATGTTCTCGGCGGAAAGAGACTGCAACGAGACTTTTTCCATCCCCCCGGTCAGAGAGGCGGTCATGTCGACCGACGGCGTTAACGGGTAGGATGCACGCAGATCGGGGTAAACGTGCAGGTTTCGGCTGTCGATCGAATCATTTTCAAAAGCAGCGTCCAGGCCGGCCGTGAGCCTCAGGTCCTCCACGGGATAAAAGACGTATCTCGGATTGACGGAGAACAGGCTGCGCGGCAGGGCCTCGATCAGTGAATCTTTCCGGTTGATGAGGAAGTAGCCTGCGTCCACGGCGATGGATGATTCGTCGTTGATCTCATACGACGAAGCAAAGGTGAAATCAGCTTCCGATTCGCGCGCGGCATAACGGTCGGCCAGATAGCTTAACCCGGCCCCCAGATTATAGGCGAAGTCGGAATTCTTCGCGTTCGACAATTCCCCTTTCAGGTTGAAGAGGTTGAACGATTGCCGGATGTCCGCGGCATCGACCACCGTGCCGGACGGGTATCCATAGAAGTGGGTGGTGCGGTTTTCAAAGCCGGCCTCCGCTGAAAAGGTCAGGTATTCGCTGAAAGCCTTCCCGTACACGGAGATGCCGGAGGTGCCACTTGCGGAATTTTTTCCGTCAACCGGACCTTTGCCCGAGCTGCGGAAGACTCCGTGCGCGCCGATGAGTTTATTACGGTCTCGCTTTGAATTGATAAAGCCCTCGAGGTAAGGCGAGGCCCAGTTTCCATAGCCCGCGCTTAGATAGCCTCCGGAGACATCGGCCGCCGGTTCCTGTTTCAGTTTTAACGGCCTGATCGCCGGATTTATCTGCCGGGCCTGGAAGCTGAGGGGCTTGAAATCGTACTCGAACGAGGGCCGCTTGTTCTCTGCAGGCCGGGGAGGGATCTTTTCAAAATTGCGGTCCGCCTGCGGCAAGGTGATCTCGCGCTCTTTCACGATCTCGATCTCCACGTCCTCCAGGTCGCCCTCCTTTTGCCAGTCCTCCTGACCGAACACATTTCCCGGAAGGCCTTGCGCCAGCAGCACGAGTAAAAATAATTTTGCGATTTTCAATATCGTTTTCATTTGAAGGATCAGCGATTGGTTTGAAGGGTGTCTGTTTCAAGCGTATCCGCCTCAAGCGCCTTTTGCCTCTCCGCCTGCGCTTTGTCGATCGCCTTCAACTTGTTGGCCGCCTCGTCCTTTATCGGCTGCAGCGGGAAATTGTCTACCAGCGATTGCAAGGTGGCACGCGCTTGAAAGGCCTGATCCATCGCCAGGAAGTTGTCAGCCATCAGGAGATAGGCTTTTCCCACCCAGAGATCGTAAGCGGAAAAATCCTGCGTGAGGCCCAGGAGCGTCTCATAACTTTTCTTGTAATCTTTCTGCAAATAAAAGATCTGGGCGAGCATATACTTTGCTTCCGCTCCAGACTCATCGCGCGCGGTATTGAGCGTGTTTAAAAACTCGTCCTGCGCAGTCTCAAAATCGCCGCGGGCGAAGGCATTTTTTCCAAGATAAAGCGAGGCCTTGTTTTGTGCGCCTGCATTCACTCCCCCCCGCTCGAGAATAATGTTTGCGTAAACATCTGACG
>DASVOT010000592.1:0-4911 GCA_036383235.1 Chryseosolibacter sp. | reverse complement strand
CGCTGCGCAGAGTCAGAGCATTAGGAGTTTCAGCTGAAATGATCCCCTGAACTACCTCTCCTCCGTTAAGAGTAATTTCCCATACATCAAATCCGTCAGAGATAGACTGGTTAGGGTCGAGAATATTGGTCATTATGCCTTCAGGGGGCCAGTTGTGAACCGTACCAAGGTCAGGGCCGTAACGTGTACCCAGCTTTCCTCTGACCTGGTGGCACGAGGAACAGTTTTTCCGGAATACTACTTTACCATTTGCGTCATTACCCTTTAAATCAAGCGACGACCGATAATTTTCAATGATTTTCTTCTGTTCATTTTCATTTTCATTAAACAACGCCCGGGCCCTGGTTCTGAGGCCAACATCCGGTTGCGCTCTTAACCTCACGCTCCGGTAAAAGCCCACGCTGGACTTTTGAATTTTACCTTGCTCAATTGCCTCGATTAATAGCTGAACACGATCACGGTTCTCAAAAAATGTGTTTAGCGCCATGTCCCTCAAGTCAGGCGTCAGCGAGGTCCATCGCTCTAGTATGTACTTACTGACTGTTTGGTCAGGGATGGCACTCAGGGTTCGGACAGCGGCGCCCTGGACAGGCAAAGGCTCCCCCGTGGAGATCAATCCCTTCAGAAAAGTTGTAAACGCCGAAGGATCTTTGAGGGCAAGGAAATCAATAGCGTCAACCCGTTGCTCCGGCGACAAATTTCTATTTGCCGCCCAGTGCTGAGCCTTTTGCATTACCGATTGAATATTGCTCCTGTTGTCGAGGCCTATTGCACGGAGCATGTGCAATGAACCTTTCCTGACCGCAGGTGATGAATGATTGAAAAATGAATTTATGAGTACCGCCCGTTCTTCATGAAATGATGACGCAGCAAGATCTTTTGCTCTAAGGCCTTCTGCAAGCCCATCCAATATTGCGCCTTTCCAGACTCCTTCACCGGCGGCGGTAGCACGCCGAATCAATAGCTGAATAGTGGTGGATTCCTGGCTCGCCCCTGCCATCGCGCTTAGTCGTTGTACGAGGGAACTGTATGCACGAACGTTGGCGTTAAATCTCTTTAGTACGGCATCCATGAGTCGCATCTTATCAAAAGTTGGAGCAGACAGCGCCGCGATCTGGATCCATGGATCTTCGATGTTCGCAAATAAAAGGTCTTGTCGGACCTTTTCGGCCTCAGGTGTATCGATAAACCCTAATGTACAAAGCAATTGGAAACGAACCCTCGGATCAGTCTCGTCTTGCAAATCCAGCAGGGCTGTGGCAAGAGTCGGATCGTCAGTCAAATACATTTCAGCGAGCTTGATGGCATTTTCGCGCACACCGGCCACTGAATCCTTCAATGCGTTCTTGATATGATCCGAGTGTAATTGTCCTATCCCTTCAAGCGTCCAGAGTGCGTGCAGCCTGCCGACTGAGGATTTTTCGTTTTGGGTCATTTTCGTAAGTGCGGCGACTTCATTTTTCGATGCCCTGTCCACGAGAAGGCGTTGAGCATTCTTTCTCCACCAGATGTTCGGATCAGCAAGCTTTTGTATTAATTGCTCCAGTGCCAGATCCTCCAGGTGCAGGTTCGTTGTCCATGTCGGGGGTGGAGCATTCACGGAAGAGATACGGTAGACCCTACCAAGATCCGTACCGTTGTACAAAGCGCCTGATTTATTTACTTCTTCTGACATCCATTCCGGGTGCTCTATAATCTGACGGTAATAATCCAGCACATACAGTGCGCCATCAGGGCCGATATACATATTGACTGGCCTGAACCAGGAATCTGTCGAGCTGAGGAATTCTTTATTCTCCTTTACGCGTTTGGCGATAAAACTTGCACCATTGGGTTTAAGACGGTCAACATGTATCAGATTGCTGACAGGCTCCGCGACAAAAGTTATATTTTCATTAAACCCATCAGGGAAAGCATTTCCCTGATACGAAATGATCCCACACGCCGAGGTCATTACTCCAACGTCAGTAAGCATCTGTACCTTGGGATTTTTGGTGGTGGGAAAAACTTCCGCCGCGTTTCCGTGATCCGAGAGCGATTGGGTAGCATCCGTGACAACGATGCCGGGGTTTCTGCCCAGGTAAGCCGCGGGGATGACTTCCTGAATGACATGATTGGAGTTGCTCACCAGAAAGTAATGACCCCAGGCGTCGAACGTGTGCCCGAATTGGGTTTTACTTGACAAGAGCTCAAGTTTGCGACGATCAGGCTTGAAACGAATGCTACGACCTGCAGCATTTTCAGGCAAGATCGGGCTGTTTTCAGTACCCGGGAACACAATGGCCTGACCCCGATCACCAAACTCCTTAGGATAAGTATTAGTAGTGATTGCAGGCTCATGGCCGAGATAAATCCAATTATCAAGACCCAGGAGGGGATTGTTAATGTTGTGTTGGGGATTTGTGACTGCAAATCCGGTGAGCAATACTTTTCGCACGTCAGACCTTCCATCATTGTCACTGTCTTCAAAATACAATACGTTTGGTGGATCCGTAACAATCACGCCGTTTTTCCAGCGCATAATGCCAGTAGGAAGTGTCAGGCCCTCTGCGAAAACCTTGCTTTCATCCATCTTGCCATCGCCATCCGTATCCGCCAAAAGCTTTATCTTTCCGCTGCCTGTTAAGTCAAGGGGATAGCCATGCATTTCCACAACATACATTCTCCCTGATTCATCAATTTCCATCGCTACTGGGTCAGATACCAGTGGCTCGGCGGCGATAAGCTCAATTTTGAACCCCGGCTCTAAGGAAAAGCCAGACAGCGATTCCAACGCAGACCTGCTCACCGAGCGACCTGAATTATCTTTGCATCCGGAAAAAACAAGAAGCACAAAGCAAGTGAGAGTCAAAACAAAAAAAGCGTTGGCGCGGCATTCAATTATTCTCTTTAATTTCATTAGTAACATGTCAATAAGCTTTTAACAATAAAAAGACTCACGCCCTCTGAGAAATTCCCCGATCCGGATCAACGCGTTTCTTTCCACAGCTCCGGGATTCCCCTGATCGCAACAGGAGAACAGCAGTCCGCAAACCACAGGGTATACAGAAAACAGCGCAGGCCTTCTGGAAGGGCAATAAAGGTCCCCTTTATCAACACCTTGTGATTGAGCCCGGGGGACGTGCCCTCAATTTGGTCCCGCTACATTGAGAATTCTATTAATAATTTGGATTTTGTTGCAGCAAAGATGCTCCTCCTGTAACGTTCAAATCGATCTGGACCTGAGGTATGGGAAACAATTCATTTTTATTCTTTACGAAAACAGCATCCTTCATATACAAAAAGTTATATCCGGGGATACTTGTTTCGTGCTGGATATAAGCATTCAGCACATCTGCCATGTAACCGGTGCCATTGTCATACCGCTGAAGGTCGAAGAAGCGATGCCCTTCCATGGCCAACTCAAGCTTTCTCTCAAACCGGACCGCTTTCCGTGCAAAATCCTGTCCTTGACCGGCAAACTGCCCATTGTAGAGGCCGATTTTATAATTGGCAGCAGGGGTATCGGTAAACCCTTTTAACGGATCGTTTGGGTCAATATAAGTATGCACCCATCCTGCCGGGTCGGCGGCCCTTGCCCGCACAAGATTTACATACTCCTCAGCTTTAGCCAAACTTCCAATTTCCACTTCCACTTCGGCCGCCCACAGCAGAACATCGGCAAAACGGATCATCGTATAATTATTGGCAGTAGATTGATTCGATGCCCATCCGTCGAAGGTGTCGCTCGAATTTGCCTGATCCGCCTGGTAATAAACATTTTTAATGGGAATATAAGGGCCCATGGCATCTTGTGATACAATCCAAATCCTCCCGGGCATTATCCCCCAGTCCAGGTAGGGTATCCCTCTTCGACCGGCTGTGTAATCAAGCCGCGGATCGAGCGTTCCCGAATAGGGTGTAAATGGGCTCGTGCTCGCGATCCCCTGATCGTTGGTTATATCTGAATCATTCCAGTTATCGAGCAGCGGCAATCCTGTCGAAGGATCGGTTTTAAACGAGTTCACCAAGCTGAATGACGGCTGATAAAACCCACAGCAATTTGCCGGACCGCCGCTTGCAAAATTCAAAACATCGCCGGCGTTCCCATTGTACCCACTGGAATTATCATTAACGGACATTTGAACGGCAAAGACTGATTCAGCGCTGTTCTTTTTTGCGGGATTAAAATTGTCTGAAAAATTAACAAGGGCATATTTTTCCCCGGAGGTGGTTGTGCCATTTGCAATGATATCCTCAAGCAACGGTTTTGCTTCTGAAAACTTATGCTGAAACATATAAGCTTTTGCGAGAAATGCTTTTGCTGCCCAGCTATTTGCGCGTCCGATCTCAGCCTTCGTGGCCGTCAGATTACTGGCGGCGAATACAAGATCTGATTCGATCTTCGGCCAGATGTTCGCGTCGTTTGAAACCACATAATTGCCGTTGGCAAAACTGACGTTTTCATCGACAAAGGGGACATTCCGCCACATTTTTGCAGCTTCAAAATGAAACACGGCTCTTAAGAACATTGCTTCCGAACTTATCTGCCTGATTTCATCATCTGACAGCGAGCCATCAGTGACCTGTTTCAAAACTCTAAGCACATCGTTGGCGCGTTGAACACCGGCATAGACCGCGATCCATTTATCATTGAAATAAGGCTCGACCGCAGTGGCAGTATAGTTTTCTATTTTCTCAATGCCGACCTGATCGCCGTATTCCGAACCTTTATGGGCATCATCGGCGGCCACTCCGCCATACACCCAGTTGCTGATGGCGGACTCCCATGGCCCCTGGTCTGCTCCCGGCCCACCGACACCATCAAGTAATGAATAGGCGCCTATGAGTAATCCGTTAACCCCTGCCTTGTTTGCCAGGGTTTTCTCGCTGAGCGCGCCAATAGCACTCTTTTCAAGATGCTCTTTCGTG
>DASVOT010000591.1:0-8442 GCA_036383235.1 Chryseosolibacter sp. | reverse complement strand
ATAGGCGAGGTTATAGGCGCATTTAAGCGGCCTGATAAAAATAGGAATTCCTTCCTCCGTAAAAAACAATTTGCTCCTTTATAATGCGCGGCCAGGGCACCGATGCCCCTTTACACCGGGTCATGACACCTCACCTGAGCTTTTCATTTGACCGGTGCCGGTCCTTATCGCGGATGCTTTTCTTTTCCAGGTTCTTCCGGAACGCTTCCGTGAGATCCACGCCTGTCTGATTCGCAAGGCACATCACCACCCACAGCACATCGGCAAGCTCGTCACCGAGATCATGAGTTTTATCGGATTCTTTTTCAGATTGCTCGCCATAGCGTCGCGCGATCACGCGGGCGACCTCGCCGACCTCTTCCGTCAGCATCGCCATGTTGGTCAGCTCATTGAAATACCGAACGCCCGTTGTTGTGATCCATTGATCCACTTCGTTTTGCGCTTCCCGGATGGTCATAAATAATTCAGTTTGATTGTTTACGCCTCAAGTTTACACAAATACCAGTTGTCACCAGACTAACGAACTTCACGCTACCGTGCTTCGCTGCCGATCGCGTGGTCAGGCAGGTTCTTTGTAATGCGCTTGATCCGAGGGTCCTCATGGGTAAAATCCATCACCTGCCTGCCCCCTCGCCCTGGTTGTTAACAGAATTGTGATATCCGGGCGGAGAGGCGGTAAACTAGGGAAGCTGGCCGAAATCGATATCCAGCACTTCAAAATTGCGCCATCCGATGAAATCGAAATGCCACCACTCGGAAGTGCTTACCCTGAACCCGTGTCTCTCCATGGTGGAAATCAAAAGCGCGCGGTTCTTTCGCAACAGCGGGTCGTTAACTTCCGTCGATGGCCATGCCCGCCTCGAAAAGGAATCGTATCCCGTCGGCATTTTCAATTCTTCGCCGCTCTTCAGATCGATCAGCGTGAGATCCAGTGCACATCCCCGGTTATGGCGCGACCCACGGTAGGGTGAGGCCACGTACGTAGTATCCCGGTATACCTCATAAAATTTGACGGTTGCCGAATAGGGGCGGTAAGCATCAAATACCTTGATTCCCAACCCGCGTTCCTTCAACTCCGCCTGTACCTTCTTTAACGCACCGGCTACAGGTTTTCTCGCGAAGGCTTTGGCCTCCTCGTAGATTCGCTCACCCGTAAAGTTATGCGTGGTGGCATACCGGATGTCCAGGACGATTCCGGGTATGTACCGTTCAAGGTCGATCAGCCTTTTCTCAGGATTAAGCTCTACACTCTTGAGGTATCCCTGATAATCCACGGGTTTCAGACCATATTTATATTGAGCGGACGCGGGAATGACAACCGCGAGGGAAGCGAGACAAAAGCACAACCGTTTCATCATATCCGGTTTTTAGTGTCAATAATAATGGTCACCGGCCCATCATTCACAAGCGATACTTTCATGTCTGCGCCGAAAATCCCCGTTTGGATAGGCTTACCCAACGCTGCCTGCAATGATTGAATGAATTTCTCGTAGAGCGGAATGGCAGTCTCCGGTTTCGATGCGCGGATATAGGATGGCCGGTTTCCTTTCCTGACACTGGCATGCAGCGTAAACTGGCTGACCAGCAGAATATCGCCTGCGTTCTCCTTTGCACTGACATTCATGATACCCGCCGCATCATTAAATATGCGGAGGTTGACAATCTTGGAGGCAAGCCAGTCGATATCTTCCTGGCCATCGGCATCCTCTATTCCCAGGAGGACCAGCAGCCCAGCGCCTATTCCGGCCCGAAGCCTGTTCTCTATTACAACGGAAGCTTCCGTTACCCTTTGAATGACGCTGATCACGCGATTGACTTGTTGATTAAAACCTGTGCGCCGTCTTCATGATCCGGCCATCTGACCTTTTTCCCAGAGCAAGAATTTATCGATCTCGTTATTCACTGAGTTGTACACCCAAAGCAAGACGGCAAAGTCATCGGTTAACCCCGTTAACGGGACGAGGTCGGGAACAAGGTCCAGCGGGTTCACGAAATAGATGATGGCTCCCACGATCAGCAGCATGGCTTTCCAGGGAACCTGCCTGTACCGACCCAGCGCATAAGCCTTGATCAGCCTTCCCAGTACGAAAAATTTCTCCTTCACCGGCGTCGCCCTGAGCTCTTTCCAGTTCGTGTCTTTTAACTTTAAAGCGAACTTCGAAAGAAGCGCCAGGAGGCGCGAAGGCCGGCCCGCGGCGTTTGCTGCCCGGCGTAGTGCGGAGGTAAAGAACCTGTTCATAGTAGGCTAATAACGTTCAACCGGCCTAAAAAATTCTTTGTATTTCCCGCTTTAACTCGCTAAGCGCGTGCCCCAGCGGATCGATACTCTTGGCCATGGTCTTTTCGATGATCTTCTTTGACAGATCGAGACTTGTTGCGCCGTCCGCCATCTCGCTGGCGGCATCGTTGATGCTGACGACCAGGTCTTCCTTTGCGCTTTTTATCAGCTCCCACACCTCTTCGCTGATATAGATCTGCTGAGAGACATTGTGATTGTATTCATTCCGGACCTCAGCCAGCAGAAGTTGCTGAAAATCTTTTGAGGGGATGCTTCCGGGATTTACGCGCACGAGGAGATTTTGGGGCGCCATCCGCTCCAGAAACAGGGCCATCCGCTCATAGGCATGCAGCCGATTCGGCAACACGGTCTCGATGCTGCGACCTCTGACCTCCAGCCTCCTGACGTCGATATCTTTCTGGATGAATGACCGCACGAGAAGAAAGGCTGCATACAGCACCACCGAGGCGGGGATGAGGATCTTTCCGAATTCAACTAAAGCGTCCATAGAATTTATTAAGCCCTGAAAGTGTTTTGAAATTAAATAATTTTACTTCACAATTACGCACATGTTCGACAACATTCGTCCTGTCAGCATTTCCACCCGGGCCTGCCGGGAGATCCATCAGATCATGAAGGCAAAAGCCATCCCGTCTCAGTACGGTCTGCGGGTGGGTGTGCGCGGCGGCGGATGTGGCGGCGTCTCGCTGATCATTGGCTTCGACACCAAGAAAGAAACGGATCTGGCTTATGACGTTGACGGAATACCGGTTTATGTCGACAAAAAGCATACAATGTACCTCATGGGCAGGCAAGTCGATTTCATAGATGAGGCGGATGGCAAAGGATTTATTTTTGTGGGTGAAACCAGGGACCCCGATTGAACCTATCGTTTCTTCAGCAAGGAAACCGTCGCGCGCTTGCATTTTCCTCCGATCGGCGGATTGATCTTTCCCAGCTTGATACCGGCTTCTTTCACCTGTGGCAGTTCGGCCATCACCCGCTCAACAATCTTCTCCGCCACGGTCTCCAGCAGCTTGGAGGGCTTCTCCATTTCCTCTTTGACAACCTGGTAAAGAACCTCGTAATTGACCGTGTTTCCCAGATTGTCGCCAATACTTCCTTCGGCAATATCGACCTCGACGAAAATATCGACCTCAAACCAGTTGCCGGATTCCCGTTCGTGGGGATAAACGCCATGGAATGCATGAAACTCCAGCCCTTCGAGGCAGATCTTCCCGGTCATAGGTCAGCTGCAAATTGGATTAAAGGAATGCGAATGTATTGCCCGCCAGTCACTTTTGAAAGCGTCGGCCATATTTGAAGTCAGAATGATCGCAGTTCCCGCGGCGTCATCCGATCTCGTCAAAGAAAGATTTTTGAGTCTTGGGCTGAGGCTGAACCGGAGGCTGATGCTCTTCCAGCACCGGCTCGTGCTTTTCCTCCTTCCGGGCCTCTGGTTTTTCATATTCCAGGTTGGGAAAGGCGATCTTCTTCGCTTCGTGCCTAACCACCGAAAGGTGATTGTCAGGATCGAAACCCTTTGACTGTTGCCTGGATCTTTCCACCTTCTCCATCACATCAGATGCCATCCGTTTTAACTCGCTGACAAGGTCTTCCCGGGCCGATTCCAGCTTCTTGTACTGGTCCACAAGGCCTTTGAGACGGTCTTCCATATCGGCAATGATCTGTTTTGCCCGCATGTCGGATTCCTCGATGGTGTCTTTTGCTTTTGCCTTGGCCTCATTCATCAGTTGCTCGGCCTTCAGGTGAGACTCGCGCAGGTGCAGTTCCGCTGTTTTGCGCGCCTGGTCAACGACACTTGCCCCCGTGTCTTCGGCGGTCTTCAACGTTCTGTAGAGGGAAGTTTCCACCTCCCTGAGTTTTTGGATCTCCTTCTCCGTCGCTTCGAATTTGAACTTCAACTCTTTGTTCTCATCCAGGATGCGTTCCCATTCCTGGGAAAGGGTGATGAGAAAGGCGTGCACCTCCTCTTTTTCGTAACCCCTGAAATTTTTTTCGAAGGTTTTCTGCCGTATTTCAAGCGGTGTGATTCTCATGATCTTAAAGTTTAAAAAATAATCCGCCAGACGGAGATGGAGCGATCATCGCTGGCGCTGAGTAACTGATTATCGAAACCGGTCCATAGAAGCTTATTGACTGAGGTGCCATGACCGGCATGCCGTGCCTTGTCAATAACCTTTAGAAGTTTGAAGGCATGAGCGTCCCATACCTTTATGGATTTGTCCATGCTACAAGTTACAAAATGTTTGCCATCCGGACTAAACTCAATATGATTAATTGCATACAGATGGGCTACTACTTCGCCGGCCTGCGCGTATCCGGACTGTACATCCCAGGCCTTTAGCCGCGCATCCCGCGAGCCGCTCAGCAACAATTTTCGTTCAGGGTCGTAACGCAGCGTGAACACGGAATTCGCATGGGCCGCCCATTCCCTTTTCAACACGAGGTTCTCGTCGTAGACCCGAATGAAAAAGTCACTGAAGCCCACGGCTATCTCTCCCGCCGAAGGGTTAACCGCTATCGTCCTCGCGCTTTTTTCACTTGACCTGACGCGTTTCGCCAGCGCGAGGTTCCGAAGATCGACCAGGCTGATGCTGCCATCTCCGGAAGCCACAAGCAAACGGTCGTCCAGAGACTGGATGTCGAAAATCGCAGCCGCCGTAAGCTTTAACGAAGCCACCTCCTTTTTATTCTTCCAGTCAAGGAGGTGTATACCTTCATAATTATGACCCGCAACGAGCGTTTCCGTGCTGGCAAGGTAATGCAATGCATAAACGGAGTTGGGAAGTTTGGCAACCAGCTCTCCATGTTCCGGCGACTGCAGGTCCCATCTCACGACCATTCCATCGCCCGACCCCGAAAAAAAATGCGCGCTGTCGTCCGCCGGATGCAGGGTGTACACGGCATCGCGATGACCCGTAAGCGAATGTAACCTGTCGACTTGTACCTGCTTCATCGTTGAGTGCTGCGAAAATCTTACCTTACAGAGATTTTATAAAGAACGCACAATTCGGAATCTGGTCGCAAAACGAATGGCGAATATTTTCAACACTTACTGTTTTTTTACCAATAAATTCTCCAAATGCCCGTAGAGCGTTTCTATCACACGCCCGATTCAGTCTGGGGCTTCTGGAAAGTGGCAGAAGACGAAGCGCTGCTCAACGACATCGTGGCGGTTGAAACAGTTCCCGCCGATATTGTAAACCCCCTTAAGCGCCTGGAATTTCTCGCCGGTCGCGCGTTGATACAGTCCCTGCTGCAACGATGGGATCTCCCTTATCACGGGCTCATGAAAGACGCCTTTGGAAAACCTTTTCTCAGCAATTCCCGCATCCAAATCTCGCTTAGTCATTCCTATCCGTATGTGGCGGCCGTCGTGCATCGACATAAAAACGTCGGCATTGACCTGGAGCAGCCGAAAGAAAAACTCCTGAAAGTGGCACCGCGAATCCTCGCCGGAGAAGAGCTGAAAGACGCCGGTGACAACGTGGTTAAGCATTGCGTGTACTGGTGCGCCAAAGAAACGCTCATTAAAATACACGGCAAAAAATACCTTATACTCTCGAAAAACCTGCTTGTCACTCCGTTTTCCCTGCGTGAAAAAGGCCATTTAATTGGCCGGATTATTGCCAATGATACCGAAACAGCCATACCTTTGGAATATTATGTTTATGACAACTTCGTCGTGGCTGTTTCCGGAAGCTGATCCGTATGCAACGACGCCCAGCATCCATCTCCATCATAAAGTCAGCAGCCGCTCCCGCGTCGAAGCGCGCTACTCAACGATCAACACCATGAAAAAAATCCTGGCAATCGCAATGGCTGTGGCATGTGGCAACGCCATGGCCCAGACCGTGAAAAATTTTGAGCTGGTCAACGTGGTGAACAATCAGAAGATTTCCCTGAGTACCTATCCCTCGTGCCAGGGCCTGGTCCTGATATTTACCAGCAACACCTGCCCTTATGATGAGTATTATCGCAAGCGCATCGCAGAGCTTTCGCAGGCATACCCGGACCGGGTTCCGGTATTGCTCATCAATGCGCACACCGAACCCGAAGAGGCCGCAGAAAAGATGGCGGCAAAGGCGAGGCAGCTCAATATCACCGTTCCCTATCTTGCCGACAAGGAGCAGACTGTGATGGCGAATCTCAATGTCAGAAAGAGCCCGGAAGCTTTTCTTCTGAAAAATGAAAATGGCAAGTTCACGGTAGTGTACCGGGGCGCCATCGACGACAATGCGCAGGTGGAGGCGGACGTACGCCACCATTACTTACGCGACGCCGTTGACATCATGCTGACCAACCAGGAAATTGCCACACCCGAAGTGAGACCCGTGGGATGCAATTTAAAAAAAGCGACAAACGAAAAACCCTGAGCACATCGACGAACCGGTCGGAGCTGACTCAGGCCAGGTCCTCCGTTTCCTCCACAGTGGGCTCTTTGGCTTTCAGGTGAGACCCGGCCGCTTGTTTCCCGTCCTCCTTCACCTCAACAGGCGCATTGCCCGCCGCCCTTTGATACACCGTGAGGTAATGCTCAAGGAGGTTTTCCCAGTCAAAAGCCCCTGAATAGTTCTCGACGTGATTGCGCTGCAGCATTCGCTGGCGGCGTGTCTGTGTAATAAACTTGTAAAGGAAAGAAGCCAGCTGGCGGGCGCTCCAGTCAAAGGTCCGCTTCCCTCTTTCGACGACGTACATCCCGTACTTGTCGTGCTCCGGAAGATGCCGCAACAGGTAGTCTCCGAAACCGGAAAGATCGCTCGTAACAGACGGTATGCCGCTGGCCATGCATTCCAACGGCGTATAGCCCCATGGTTCGTAATAGCTCGGGAAGATTCCCAGGTTACAGCCCCTGACGAAATGCAGGTATTCCATGCCAAACAGGGGGTTCGTGGAAGAGATAAAGTCCGGATGGTAAACGATCTTGACTTTCTCGGCCGGTCCGTTCAACAGCTGTCTCGTCCGCAGGAACTGAAGGATCTCATCGTTGTCCTCATCCACCAGTCTGTGCGTAACCGTCAGAGGCAACTTGTCGGTCTTCCATGACTGGATCGTCCTGCGGTAACGCAGCTTCCAGTATTCATCGACGAACTCGTTCAAATCCGGCAGACGGTGATCCTCCCGGATGGTGCTCTGATAAAAGAGTTGTTTCCCCACCTGCTGCAAAATGGCGTCGCAGGTTTGCCGGATCTCTTCCATCATCGCTTTCGAGTGAAGCACTTCCGGCATCAGACTGTAAAAATCACGCTTGCTGACAAAAAACATCACAACCGTGATGTCGGTATTTTCCTTCTTCAACTGCTCGTTCAGGTGGGCGAGCGATTCAAGTGTCAGATCAAAACCCTTGTTCTTGAATTCAAAACGTCCCGAGGTAAAAAAATATAATGTCTTATCCAGATCAAAGGTGTAGGAGTTGAAAAAATGCGCCATGACAAAGCGGTGAATATCCCCTTTGTACTGCGAATGCAGATTCTGCACCACCTGGTCGGTTTCATAACGATGGATATTCAGCCCGTTTGGCAGCACCGCGTCCGGTTTCCGCTTCAGCAGATGTTTGCATTCACGGGCAGTGACCTCGCTGACAGTCGTAAAGAAATCGCATGCCTGCGCGCTTGCATACTCGATGGTCGCTTCCGCCTCGACACCAAATTTTTTCGCTTCCTCTTCCCACTTAAAAAAAGGGAGATGGGCGTAAAAAAAAGGAGAATTTATCGCCAGGTGCCGTCCCAACTGGGTGGCGTGGGTCGTGAAAACTGTCTTCACGGGCAACCCTTCTTTCCGGATATCCAGAATAGGAAGGCTGGACATCCATTCGTGAAAATGGGCGATCAGCTGCACATTGTCGCCGGCAAGTTTCACCAGCTCATCGATGAAGAGCTTCGTCAGGTAACCGAATGCAATGACCTGGGTGAGCAAAGGATTCGGATGGTTGATCGCAACTCCGTGATTTTTCCAGAGGAGGTATTTCACGACGTTCATTGCCTGGTCCTCGATCACGTTGGGATTGAGCAGCACCACCCTGGGTTTTCCGGTCACGAGCCACTCGGCATAGTGGACATGGTACCCGCGCTTTCGCAACCTTGCCGCTGCCTGACCGAAAATATCCTGGACGTCATCCATGAACTCCAGCTCGGCGTTGA
>DASVOT010000590.1:0-7359 GCA_036383235.1 Chryseosolibacter sp. | reverse complement strand
TACCCGCCGACGCGGGCGGAAGACTGGTTGAGGATCTTTATTGTATGCCGGAATTACGGCTTGAATGCCATGCGGTTCCACTCGTGGTGTCCTCCCGCGGCGGCGTTTGAAGCTGCCGATGCGCTCGGCTTCTACCTCCAGGTGGAAAACTCCGACTGGCGTTTTAATGTCGGAGACGATGAGCGTACCAACCGGTTTCTGAGAGAAGAAGCGGACCGCATCCTGAAGACCTATGGAAATCATCCCTCCTTCATCTCTTTCTGCGAAGGCAACGAGATGGTGGGCCCGTCGGTAAAGTCTTTTTTATCGGAACTGGTTGCTCACTGGAAAGCAACCGATCCCCGTCATCTGTACACCGGGAGCGCCGCCTATCCCTCTGTTCCTGAAAATGACTTCAATATCCTTTACGGCGCCCGGCCACAGCGTTGGAAGGAAGGCCTCGGAGGACGGTTTAACGCAAAGGCGCTGGACACGCGTTATGATTACGCCGACTATGTCACAAAACACAATGTACCGATGATCACCCACGAGATCGGACAATGGTGTGTGTATCCGAACTTTGACGAAATAAGAAAATACTCCGGCGTGCTGAAGCCTTACAATTACGAGTTGTTTCGCGAGCTGATGCGGGAGCGAAACATGCTGGACCAGGCAGCCGACTTTACCATGGCGTCCGGAAAGTTCCAGGTCATCCAGAAAAAGGAGGAAGTGGAGTCGTATCTTCGCACCCCGGGGTTTGGCGGATACCACATGCTGGAGCTGAATGACTTTCCGGGACAGGGTACCGCGCCGGTCGGTGTGGTCGATATCTTCTGGGATCCGAAACCGTATGTCACCGCATCGGAGTTCCGCCGGTTTCAGTCCTCCCGTGTGCCTCTCCTCCGCACGGACAAGTTCACGTGGAAGAGCAGCGAGTCCTTCGTTGCCGATGCTGAATTCGCCAACTTTGGCGATCAGCCGATCAAACGCGCATCAGCGGAATGGATGATCAGGTTCCCCGATGGAAGTATCTATGCGCAGGGCGAATTCAACGTAAAGGATATTCCGTTGGGAAGCCCGGTCAAGCTCGGCGAACTTTGCGTGCCTCTGAGCGGAATCAGGGAGGCGACCCGCCTGGATGTGATCGTCTCGCTGAAAGGACTGGACGTGGAAAATCAATGGAGCATCTGGGTATACCCGGAGAACGTTCCCGGCGTATCTTTGAACGGGGTCAGAATCGCTCATGTGTGGGATAAAAAAACAAAGGAATATCTCCGCAACGGCGGAGTGGTCTTGTTGCTGGCGGATACCGCCCGGATCGCCTCTGATGCAGACCCGGTTTTTTCCGGGATCTCGTGGAACACAGTATGGTCGGGAATGCCGCCTAACCTGCTGGGGATTCTCTGTGACCCGCGCCACCCCGCTTTGAAACTTTTTCCCACGGAATTTCATTCCAACTGGCAATGGTGGGATATTGGGCGTCATTCAAAGCCGATGGTGCTGGATCATCTTCCGGTTTCTTTAAAGCCTATCGTGCAAATGATTCCGGACTGGAACAACCCGCGAAAGCTGGGCTTGGTCTTTGAGGCAAAGGTGGGCGAAGGCAAGCTGTTGCTTTGCTCGGTCGATTTCAGCCGTGTAGCCGACAGGCCAGTAGCCGCACAGTTATTGCACAGCCTCGAAGCCTACGCCGCGGGCGCGGACTTTCGGCCGGAGAGCGAAGTATCGTTTGAGATGATCGACCGGCTGTTCGAAAAGAAATGATCTGTTATGAACCATAATGTCGCGAAAATGAAATTGAAAAACCTGTATGGCTCACTCTTGATATGCATCGCGGTTGCTTTCTGTTGCGCGCAGGTGAGCGCCCAGGTGGCAGGGGAAGAGTACCTCCGGGATATCAGGAAGGAACTGACAAAAGAATGGCCCGCCAACAGGACGATCAACCTTGTTTTTCACGGGCACTCGGTGCCATCCGGATATTTCAAAACGCCGGAAGTGAGAACGCTCGACGCTTACCCTCATCAGGTCCTCGAGGAATTGAAGGCGATCTATCCCACGGCGGTGATCAATATGATTGTCACTTCCATCGGCGGCGAGAATTCCCAGCAGGGCGAAAAAAGATTCAGCAAAGATGTACTCGTGCATCACCCCGACGTGCTGTTCATCGACTATGCGTTGAATGACAGGAGGATTGGCCCTGATAAGGCCCGCGCGGCCACGGAGAAAATGATCCGGAAGGCATTGAAGAGAAAAATCCGCGTGATCCTGTTAACTCCCTCGCCGGATCTTCAGGTCGATATCCGCACACCCGGCAACGAGCTCGAGCTTTTCGCGCGACAGATACGCGATCTGGCCGCCCGGTACCGGCTTGGCCTCGCTGACAGTTATGAAGGGTTCAGGAAGCTTGCCGCCGAAGGAGTGGACATCACAGGGTACATGGCGCAATCCAACCATCCCAACAGGAAAGGCCATTCGATCATCGCCGCTGAAATTGTGAAGTATTTCAAATGAGCGACATCGCTCACAGGCTTGCGACGTTCCTCCGGTAGGTAAACAGACCTACGGCAAACAGGATGTTCTTGATGATGTTGTTGATGTTATGCGTGCTCCAGATCAGGGCGCTGGTCTGGGGATCCAGCTTCGTCAACACATAGTTGCCGAGCACAAATAAAAAGAGACTGAGGCAGAAGTAGATCATCACACCCATATTGATCCAGACCAGGCTGTACGCGAAAAGATTGGTAGGGGTGATGGTTGACAGCGAGTAGAAGAAATACGCAATGCTGTACATGATCATGATGATGGCGGTGATCACCCACATGAGTGTCTGGTATTGCGAAAAATTCTGGACGTAAACCGTATTCAGAAAAAACGACGGCAGGTAGACTGCCAGCCCGATCCACACCATAAACCGGCGGGTGTTGACAAAAAGAGCCTCGTAATAAAACCAGGTCAGGAGCAAAAAGAGAATAAAATAGTAGGCGTTGAAGACGACGACGGTTGATTGATGTTTGCTGAAAAGGATAAAGCCGACGACATCACAAAGCCCCGATGCGATAATCAGCAGTCCGATGATATGGACCTCCCTCGATGCCTGACGCATTCGTGCGAAGTATATGGACAGGGGCGCCAGCAACGAAAGATTTGACGCCAACCTGATTATTTCCGCAATTTTAACTGACTCCATCAATATCCGATGAGTTTATTGTACTGCACATGGAGGACAAGCGTTGGACGCGTCGTACACGGTAGCGCTCTGCGAGTTTGTCCTGCCCAGTAAATTCAACGACTCGTCCCACACCACCAGCAGCATTTGCGGCGTAAGGTCGACTGAGTTGATTCCCGGTTCGATATCCACGCTGTTAAAATATGGCAGCGCGGTCATGTCGTCAAATATATATTTTCCGAAAAAGTGAAACCACACGTCGTTTGGATGAGCATTCTTATAAGCCGCCGCCCACGTGCTGGCTACTTGCTGCGATATCTCCGTGTTCGTATTGGCATCGACGAAGACGCGGCCGGACACCGGGGTCCAGAGACTCATCGAGCCGTCCACAGGGATCAGGATAATGTGCGTCATGCCAAGCGCATCGGTGCCCCAGTGGAAGGCTACCCCGACCAGGTCGCTGGTGCATCCGAGCACCGCTCGCATCTCGGAGGCGGAAACATAATAGTTATACAGGATCTCGGTCCGGCCCGTGGACATCTTCTTCTGGTAATTATCGATCCACTCCATTCCCGTCTCAAAAGGGATCTCCTCGCCAATCGTCTTATAAAAGTCTTTTACCGAGGGAGTTTTGGCGTCTTCCCTCGATTCCTGGCACGAGACAAGGCAGAAGCCCAGACATAGAATTGTGAGAACAATTGAACCTTTCATAACTTTACATTCGTTTCTTGCGATGCTTTTTTGACCGTCATCCGGTATAAGGTGTTCTTGGGTGGGGAAGTGGGCTCGATTAATTCGCTGATGTAGTACCAGGCCAGGCGTTGAGGTTGATCGAACCTGGAGAAAGACCCTTCTGAAAAATAGGCACGGCGACTAGCAAGTCAAAGGGATAAAATGCAATTTTTTTTCTTCCGGTGCTGACCATAAACAGATTTCAGGTTAAAAGTCATCGAATGCATTGATCTCATCAATGCATTGGGCCAGTTCCTAAAAAAATCATGCCAGCCACTTTACTTCGAACGTGTGCGTGAACACGCTGGTTTTCAAGGTATGTGAGTCACTGACGGGAACCGGCTTTGTGGAATTAATTATCCGGCACCGCTCGTGTATCTTCGAACGGTTTCCCAATGCACCTTCAAAGGCCTTCCAACCTCCTCTGAAGACCGTGATTTCCGTCCAAAAAGTGAGTCCCAGGTGATCAGCAGGCCCGCTCTCGCGACGGAATTGCTGAAGGGCGCTCTAAAAATTCTTCAAAGTGAATGTAATAGTGGTTTAATGAGGCGAAATTGAGGTTGAAATGTCCTCATACAATAAAAGAAAATGATAGCAATGGCGACCCGATCTTTTATCATGTTGCTTGTATTGACCTCTTGCAGCCGCGCGCCGGAAGCGGACAAGCCCACCTCTTCAGCCCCCACAGTCTACCTTCAGAACCGCGCGCCGTTAAAGGCGAAACCGTACCTGCAATTGCCGTATGGATCGATCAAACCGCATGGCTGGATGCTGGATCAGCTTCAACGCATGCGCGATGGAATGACCGGACACCTTGACGAAATCTATCCTGAAGTGATGGGCCAGCGCAACGGATGGCTTGGGGGTGACGGTGATGGGTGGGAACGCGGTCCCTACTGGATCGACGGCCTTCTTCCCTTGGCATATATCCTGGATGATGCGAAGCTGAAAGCGAAGGTCTTGCCGTGGATCGACTGGACGCTGACCCATCAGGGGGACGACGGTTACCTCGGACCTGTACCCTTCGAAAAGGAACCTTCAGCGGAAGAAGGTCTGCAGAAATCCATGCGCCGCGACTGGTGGCCTAAAATGGTGATGCTTAAAGTTCTGCAGCAGTACTATGACGCCACGCGCGATCCGAGGGTCGTCGATGTGCTCCTGAAGTATTTCCGCTATCAGGCGAAACAGCTTCCGCAAACTCCGCTGGACCACTGGACCTTCTGGGCAAACAGAAGGGGAGGCGATAACTTGCAGGTGATATACTGGCTCTACAATATCACGGGCGAGAAATTTCTGCTCGACCTTGCAGACCTTGTTGCCAGGCAGACCTTTCCATGGACGCAGGTTTTTCTGAATGAAGAAAACTACGAGCAGCCCTCCACTCCCTGGCACTACTTCGCCATGAAGCGGTATCCCTTCGACCAGCGGGAGATCGGGCGCCTCACGATCTCGCAGCAGGGTGGTATTCACTGTGTGAACTTTTCGCAGGGATTAAAGCAACCCGTCATCTACTATCAGCAACATCCGGAAGCGAAATACCTGCAAGCTGTAAAAAAAGCATTGCGCGACATCCGGAAGTATCACGGCCAGCCGCAGGGCATGTTCGGCGGCGACGAAGGGCTGCATGGCAACAACCCGGTTCAGGGTATCGAGTTCTGCTCCATCGCCGAAACGATGTTTTCGCTTGAATCCATGCTGCCCATCACCGGCGACATGGAATTTGCCGACCTCCTGGAGAAGATCGCCTACAACGCCCTGCCCGCGCAGGCTTCCGATGACTTTACTTCACGGCAATACTTCCAGGCAGCCAACCAGGTTCAGCTCACCGACGACCTGAAAACATCGTTTCAAACCATCGGGCATGGTGGAACCGATTTTGTCTTTGGCGTGCTGACAGGCTATCCATGCTGCACGTCGAACATGCACCAAAGCTGGCCGAAGTTTATTCAAAACCTGTGGTACGCCACGGCCGACAACGGTGTGGCTGCATTCCTTTATGGTCCCAGTGAAGTGTCACTGACGGTGGCCGGCGATACGAAGGTCAACATCGTGGAAGAAACCGGTTTCCCGTTCCGCGACGAGGTCCGCTTTTCCGTTCGCCCGGAGGCTGAAACCACCTTTCCGTTTCATCTCCGCGTTCCGTCCTGGAGCCCCGGCGCCGCCATCTACATCAATGGCGAGAAATGGCAGGGAGAAATACAGAACCATATCGCCATCATCACGCGCGCCTGGAAGAGCGGCGATGAAGTCGTGTTAAGGATGCCGATGGAGTTATCGGTCAGCAGATGGTATGAGTTCACCGCCGCGATCGAGCGGGGTCCTCTCGTTTATGCGCTGAAGATACGGGACGAAAAGCGCCGGAAGGACCGCCACGACCGCTTTCGCGCGTTTGATGAAGTGTATCCTGTGGATGCGTGGAATTTTGCCCTGCATCAGCAGGACCTCGCGGCGATAACGTCTGCGGTACGGGTCAGGGAAAATGATTGGGATGGCAGGTACCCCTGGAACCTGGAAAACGCTCCCGTCGAATTGAAAACGAGAGGGATAAAGCTCCCGGAATGGCAACTGTATCATTCGGCGCCGCTCCTGCCTGCCTGGTGGGGCCAACGCAAAGAGAAGACCGTATCCTTCGACGACATAACGCTTGTTCCCTACGGATGCACAACCCTGAGGATAACAGAATTTCCGGTGTATGACCTGCAATAAAGGTCCGGAGGGCGGTTGCGCATCCGGGTATCGGGTTAATGCCGGCTTCTAGGCGAGTATTTCCGAGATCACCTTGCCCGAGACGTCCGTCAGGCGGAAAGGCCTGCCCTGGAACTGATAAGTGAGTTTCTCATGATCAAGGCCCAGCTGATTCAGGATCGTGGCCTGCACATCGTGAAGAGAGACTTTACCGCTCACGGGATAATAGCCGATCTCGTCCGTTTCGCCCCAGCTCATGCCGCGCTTGATGCCACCGCCCGCCATCCAGAGGGTGAACGACTCCACGTGGTGATCGCGCCCGAGGAACGGATTGGTTTTACCCTCGCGGTTTTCCTGCATGGGCGTCCGCCCGAATTCACCGCCCCACACTACCAGCGTTTCTTCCAGGAGGCCGCGTTGCTTCAGGTCGAGGATGAGCGCGGTCATGGCGCGGTCGATCTCGCGGCATTTATTTTTGAGGCCGATGTTGATGGCGCCGTCTTCACTCGTGCCGTGTGTGTCCCATCCCCAATCGAAAAGCTGAACGAAGCGAACGCCTTGCTCGACCAGTTTTCTCGCCAGCAAACAGTTGTTGGCAAAAGAAGCCTTGCCGGGATGCGTGCCGTATAACTTGTGAATATATTCGGGCTCGTTGTTGATGTTCATTACCTCCGGTACGGAGATCTGCATGCGAAAAGCCATCTCGTACTGGGAAATGCGCGTCAGTGTTTCAGGGTCGTGGAAGGTGTCGTAATGTTCGCGGTTCGATTCGTTGACCGCGTTGATTATTTTTTTCT
>DASVOT010000589.1:0-2107 GCA_036383235.1 Chryseosolibacter sp. | reverse complement strand
CCCGTCTGGCCAGCGTGTAGCGGAGATATTGACGCTGAAGTCTGCGGTGCGCTCTTCATTTGTGAAAGCGGCGAGGGGCGCCCTTACCGACGGGTAGCGCTCGGTAAAATCGAGGTCGTCCATCGGCCTCCAGGTCTGGGGAAGCAGCACGGTGATGTCGTCGGTTATTTTCTTTTTGACGAGTTTTGGCTGGTCTGCAAGAGGGAAAAACAGAGCGATGAAAAGAAAAAATTTTCCAGGCATGGCGACTATTAATGTTTATCTATAACGTGTAAAGCAAAGTATTATTTAAATTCGCGCAGCCCGGCCGGCAGGCATCCCTTCCTGAGGAAGTTTTTGAGGCCTGGACCGGGAACAATCCCTTTAAATGAGCAAAATTAATAATTCCGACCATGTTGAGAACCCACACTTGCGGCGAACTTAGACTTTCCGACGTAAATAAAACAGTGATCCTGGCGGGTTGGGTTCAACGTCTCAGAGATAAAGGCAGCGTACTCTGGATTGATTTGCGCGACCGCTACGGAATTACGCAGCTGTTCTTTGAAGAAGGCAAGACGGAAAACGCCCTGGTGCAGGCCGCGCGCCAGCTGGGCCGGGAATATGTCGTGAAAGTGGAAGGCAAAGTCGTAGAACGCCTCTCCAAGAATGATAAGATCCCCACAGGCGACATCGAAATAAAGGTCTCGGGCATCACCGTGCTGAATGAGGCAAAGGTACCTCCTTTCACCATCGAGGACGCTACCGACGGCGGCGAGGAACTGCGGATGAAATACCGCTACCTGGATCTGCGACGAAATCCGGTTCGCGAAAGTCTGCAACTGCGCCATCGCATGGCTCAGCAGACGCGCGCCTACCTCGATCAACAGAATTTTATCGAGGTCGAAACTCCCGTGCTCATCAAGTCCACGCCGGAAGGCGCCCGGGATTTCGTCGTTCCCTCCCGGATTCATAACGGCGAGTTCTATGCGCTGCCGCAATCGCCCCAGACATTCAAACAGTTGTTGATGGTTTCGGGCTTTGACCGCTATTATCAGATCGTGAAATGCTTCCGGGACGAGGACCTGCGCGCCGACCGTCAGCCTGAATTCACCCAGATAGACTGTGAGATGGCCTTCATCACCCAGGAGGATATCCTGGATCTCTTCGAGGGGCTGATCCGGCACCTGTTCCGGACGGTGAAGGGAATCGAGTTGCCGTCGCTTCCGCGGATGACCTACGATGAGGCTATGCGCCTGTACGGCTCCGACAAACCCGACACGCGTTTCGGAATGAGCTTCGTTGAGATCACCGCCGATGCGAAGGGAAGAAACTTTCCCGTGTTTGAGAACGCCGGGCTGGTAGCAGGGATCTGCGCGAAAGGGTGTTCCGATTATTCAAGAAAACAGATCGACGAGCTCACAGAATACGTGAAACGCCCGCAGGTCGGCGCAAAGGGCTTGGTATACGTTCAGTACCGCACGGATGGCTCCATCAAATCGTCGATAGACAAATTTTACACACCCGAGGATCTGGCCGCCTGGGCGAAGAAGTTCAACGCCGAACCGGGTGACCTCATCCTGCTGCTGGCGGGCGAGACAAACACCACGCGCAAACAGCTCAACGAACTGCGCTTGCTCATGGGCGACAGGCTGGGCCTGCGCGACAAGAGCAAATTCTCCGCCTTGTGGGTCATTGACTTTCCCCTGCTGGAGTGGGATGACGAAACAAAGCGCTATCATGCCATGCACCATCCCTTCACCTCTCCGAAAGCCGACGACATTCCATTGCTCGATCGCGATCCGGGAAAAGTGAGGGCCAACGCGTACGATATGGTAATCAATGGCACCGAAGTCGGCGGTGGGTCGATCCGCATCCACGACCGGCCTACCCAACAAAGGATGTTCGCCCAACTCGGGTTCTCGGACGAAGAGGCAAAAAAACAGTTCGGTTTTCTCATGGAAGCATTTGAATACGGAGCGCCTCCGCACGGAGGAATCGCCTTTGGATTTGACCGCCTCTGCTCCATCTTTGGCGGCGTTGATTCAATCCGCGATTTTATCGCCTTCCCGAAAAATAATGCCGGCCGTGACGTGATGATCGATTCCCCTTCGTCCATTTCTCAGGAGCA
>DASVOT010000588.1:0-7056 GCA_036383235.1 Chryseosolibacter sp. | reverse complement strand
CTGATGGAAGGCGCCCACAAGTTCATTGAAAGGAAGATCGCCGAGTCCGTCGCCGGGCGGTCGAAGCTCTGGCATCGCGAGTATACTTCCAGGGCCGCCTATGAGAAGTCTGTTGAGCCCAACCACCAGCGGTTTTCATCTGTTATCGGTGTTGAAGACAAATCCGCGCCTTACGTCGATTATAGCCTCGGGCTAAAAGCCCAATATCCCGCCGCGGCGATGGAGAAGGTCTCCGACGTGAGCGGGCCCGATCTCGTTGCGGAAACGCCAACGTATCGCGTCTATGCTGTACGTTGGCCCGTGCTGAACCGTGTGAATGGCGAAGGGCTGCTCCTCCAACCGAAAGGAAAACCGGTCGCGGATATTATCGCCATACCCGATGCCGGACAGACGCCGGAACAACTGGTGGGCCTGTCACCCGGCATTGCCCCCGAATCGCAGTTCGCCCGGCACCTCGCGGAGAATGGATTCCAGGTGCTCGTGCCCGTGATCATCAGCCGTTCGTTTCTTTTTGAAGGCGAACAGAAACAGCAGACCTACCGCGAATGGATCTACCGCCAGGCATTTCATATGGGTCGCCATGTCATCGGCTATGAAGTGCAGAAAGTGATGAGCGCCGTCGACTGGTTCAAAAAAACGGATGGCGAGCAAGCCAGGATTGGTGTTGCCGGATATGAAGAAGGCGGCCTGATCGCTTTTTACTCCGCCGCTGTCGACAAAAGGATCGACGCGGTGATGGTCAGCGGTTACTTTCAGTCCAGGACCAGAGTTTGGGACGAGCCCATCTACCGGAATGTGTGGCGCCTGCGCTCAGAGTTCGGCGATGCGGAGATCGCCTCCCTCATCGCTCCGCGCGCCTTGATAGTAGAGTATAGCACTGTGCCCCGCGACGAGGAAAAAATTGAAAACTTCAGCGCCGGTCAAACAAAAGTTGACCAGTTCGTCTTTACCGGCTACAAAGGAAAGCTGGAAACACCCGCGTTCGCAGACGTCGAATCTGAATACGAACGGTTGGATCACCTGTTGAAGTCAGGATTTCAAAAACGTTACCTCATCACCGGTGCGCAAAACAAGGCCACGGCCTTCGGGTCGAAAGCCGCTCTCGAAAGATTGTGTTCGGCATTGGGATATCCGTCGCCATTGAAGATCTCGGACGCGGCGCCGGCCGACAGCCGCAAATCCTTTGATGCGGATGCGAGACAGAAACGCCAGCTGAAGGAGCTGGAGGATCACGTGCAATGGCTCCTGCGTGTGTCAGACCAGCAACGCAACAAGTTCTTTCTTTACAACATCATGCCTGAATTCGGGCAACGGCAATGGAGCACCAAGGCATATCACCCATATTTTTCCCCTGACCGATTTATCGCGCCGGCTCGTCGGTATCGACAGTATTTCAGGGAAGAGATCCTCGGAAAATTTTCGGATGCCATGCTCCCTGCTGACGCGCGAACCCGGAAGGTCTACGACCGGGAGAAGTGGACGGGCTATGAAGTGGTTCTAAACGTATATGAAGATTTTTCCGGAGCCGGACTTCTCCTCATTCCGAAGGATCTCCGGCCGGGGGAGAGGCGGCCCGTTGTTGTCGCGCAGCACGGACGGAATGGGACACCGCAGATCGTCGTAGAAGGAAACACGAGCTACAATGACATGGCGGCAAAACTTGCCGACCAGGGATTTGTGGTCTTTGCTCCGTATGGCCTCTTTAACGGCGAAGACCAATACAGGTTCCTGGACAGGAAGGCGAACACGATCGGCAAGACGCTGTTTTCGTTCATCGTCTCGCAGCACGAGCAGTATTTGTCGTGGCTGGGCAACCTTCCCTTTGTTGATAAAGCGCGCATTGCATTCTACGGCAAAAGCTATGGCGGTGAAACAGCGATGCGTGTTCCCCCGGTGCTGGAAGGATACTGTCTCTCGATATGTTCAGCCGATTTTGGCGATTGGTCCCGAAAAGTGGTCGACGCGTATAATTCCGTGAGCTTCATGAACAGCTTCGAATGGGAGATGCCCTATTTCAATATGGGAAGCACCTTCAGTTATGCCGAGATGGCCTATCTTATTTTTCCGAGGCCGTTCATGGTGGAGCGCGGCCACGATGACCTCGTGCAACCGGACGAATGGGTGGCCTACGAGTTCGCGAAAGTAAAGTACCTTTACGACCGCTTTAACCGCGGGGACAACGCCCAGATCGAATACTTCAATGGAGGCCATGCTTCCCGGAACGAAGGCACTTTCAAATTCCTTCACAAATTCCTGGATTGGCCTTGACTATTTTTACTAACCTGATATCAAGAATGAAAAAACGGATCGCAATTATTTCCGCCACCGCCTTTGTGCTGGCCGGTCTCCTCACCAACTGCAACCACCGGATGTCTTCCGCCGACGACGGCATTCGCACCGATTCAGCGACGATTGAAAGAGGCCGGATTTCTTTTTCCGAAAAATGCGCGGGGTGTCATAATTTTCTCCAGGATGGAATCGGCCCTCAGCTCGCAGGGGTCACGGCGACAAATTCAGTGGCCTGGATAAAAGATTTCATCCGGGATCCGAAAAAAGCCATCGACTCGGGCGACACCACTGCCCAGAAACTGTTCAAACAATATAAAGCCATCATGCCTTCGTTTGGCAACCTGACAGATGAAGAGATCGGCGCGCTGGTCGCCTACATTAATGTACACAAGCCAAAGGTCAGAAGACACGTCGTGGAGGACACGACCAACCTCAAGGATCCTTTACCGGATACGATACCCACGTCCGGGCTGGTGGTCGACCTGGAGCTGGTCTCGCAAATGCCGCCTTCTCCGGGACAGGTTCCGTTAACGCGGATTACAAAGCTGGGGTACCAGCCCGGTACGAACGCCCTGTTCGTCCTGGACCTGCGCGGCAAACTCTACAAGCTGGAGGACGGGCAGCCGAAAGTGTATATGGACATGGCGGCGATGAAACCGAAGTTCATTTCGCAGCCCGGACTGGCTACCGGTTTTGGCAGCTTCGCCTTTCATCCGGATTTTGCCAGCAATGGCCTGTTATACACGACCCATGCGGAGCTTGCTGCATCCGCGAAGGCGGATTTCAGCTACCCGGACTCGATTCCCGTTTTGCTGCAATGGGTGTTGACTGAATGGAAGACGGATCCTTCCGCGTTTCCTTTCTCAGGGCAGGGGCGCGAGATTTTCCGCATCGATCTGCCGACCGCTATTCATGGTGTACAGGAGATCGCCTTTAACCCCGGGGCCAAGCGCCAGGATCCTGACTATGGATTGCTGTATATCGGGATCGGCGACGGTGGCAGCGCAGAGATCGGTCAGGCCCTGGTGTCGCCCGAGCCACGGAGGGTTTGGGGAAGCATCATCCGGATCGATCCGGCGGGAAACAACAGCGCCAACGGACAATATGGAATTCCTCCTAACAATCCTTTCAGCAATGCGCAGTCCGGCGACGTCGCCAGGGAAGTCTATGCGTACGGCTTTCGAAACCCCCACCGCATGAGTTGGAGCAAGTCGGGGCAGTTATTTGCCGTCAACATCGGCGAGCATAACATTGAGGCGTTGAATATGATCATGCCCGGAAATTTCTATGGGTGGCCCATCCGCGAAGGCACTTTTGTTGAAAGGTTTTACAACGATCACGGCAAAGTGTATCCCCTTCCGCCTGACGACGCGAATTATCATGTTACCTACCCCGTTGCAGAATTCGATCACGACGAGGGCACGGCGATCTGTGGCGGATTTGAATACCAGGGCCGTGCGATCCCGCAGCTTTCAGGGAAATTCCTTTTCGGCGACATCGGAACCGGAACACTGTTTTATGTGAACATGAAGGACCTTCGCCTGGGCAGACAGGCACCCATTAAAAAATGGAATATTTCCTTCCACGGCGCGCCCACTACCCTGGCTCAGCTTAGCGGAAAGAGCCGCGTGGAAATGAGATACGGAATGGACAGCAACAAGGAGCTGTACATCCTTACGAAAGCGGACGGGAAAGTATACAAGCTCGTGCGCGCTTCAGTGAAGCAGTCCGGACATCCGCTGTAGAGTGGCTTAAAGGAAATTGACAACGGGCAATTGACAGTTGACAATACTGGAATCTGATCATCGGGATATACGGAGCTACGGATATGTGGATATATGGATATACGGATATACGGAGCTAAGGGTATAGGGTATAAAGGTATAAAGGTATAGAGGCGGTAGCAGCCAAGAAACTTCGTGCCCCTTTGTGTCTTGGTGTCTTGGCAGCAAAAGAGAAAACGACGAGGGGACCCCTTTAGCTTGCACGAGTAAACCTCGATCGGAACCAAACCAAAGTAGAAGTCGCAAGGAACTTACTTCGATCGGACTGTCGTCAATGTTTGAACAAATCCTCATTCTTGAATTGTTTTCTGATCTCTGTTATTGCACGTCCAGAGAGATGCATTAACCGTATTAACGCTGCGCGCATTTTGCCCAGGGCGTTGAGCGTTCTGTTGCAGGCGCTCACATCGAGGCACGCACAAACCTTATTCGTTCAGTAGCACAACATGTCATCCCACAGCCCAACCTTATTCCCTTGTCGTCGGGGTATGCAGGATCAATTGATAATGCAGTCACTTGTGGCTGGAAATATCAGCACAACAAGTCCGTATGCGGGCGGGGTTTCCTGAACCCTTTTGAAGTCTGGAGCGCGAGCAACCGTTGATCTTCAAGGAACCGATCGAAGACTTTTTCGAGCACTGTGGATACGAGCGGTTCAGGCGGCAACTCGTGACAAAAAAATTCACGTGGATGGCGCAAGATGCATTCTTTTGTTTCCTGAACAAGGTGCAGCCATTCGCTGACAGGCAGCTTGTGCCTCTCCTGCGCCAGGATCAGCTTGATGTGCCGGAGATCCCGGTCAAATTCCCTTTTATATCGCTTCACAATTGCATCCAAACCCGAATCTGTTTTGCTTCGAATGCCGGAGAACTGCACGCTGCATCCGGCCAGTTGCGCGCTAAAATATCGACAAACCGCCCGTCTGCACAGCGCCGCCTGGAGACTTAACAGAATGGTGACGTGTTGTTAACGATACTTTAGCATGGCACGAACGCGGGCGTCATTTTTAACAATTTGGTAAAGTTCGATTGCATCACGGATAATACGGCATGGCCACCTTTGTTCCAAAATACAAACCTAAAATCTCGGAACAATGAAAAAAATCTTGTCAACTCTGGCCGTCGCCTCCCTGATGGTGGCGTTTGTTGCCTGCCAGGAGGATCAAACCACACCCGACGGACCTGGCAGTACCGCGCCGGACATTACCCAGGCACAGGTCAATACCAGCGCAGATGTAACCTTTGAGGTTTTGATTCCCGGAGGATTCAAATCCTATGAGGTGACCGCTGCCGGCGGGACGGCTGCGAAGAAGTCCGAACCGGCTTTGGGCGCCCGGACGGGCCAGATCGTTGTAACCTACCTCGCCGATGCAAACGCAGGAGCGGGCGCCGTTACGATTACGGTTACAGACAACAACAATAAAACAGAAACTGAAACAGCCGCGATCAATAAGACGGAGCTCCCGGTGCCGGATGTGGTCGTGGTGAGCGGTGTCCTGTCGTCGGACCAGACCTGGACCGCTGATAACATTTATGAGCTGGCCGGTAGGGTGATCGTTGAGGCGGGCGTCGTATTGACCATCGAGCCGGGAACAATCGTCAAAGGACGGGAAGGCCAGGGTGTGAATGCCTCTGCGCTGATGATCGCCCGGGGAGGAAAACTGAACGCGGTCGGCACAGCGGAAAAGCCCATCATCATGACCAGCGTGCTGGACGACATCATGCCCGGCGAAGTGATCGGCACCACGCTCACAGAAACCGACAGGGGTAAATGGGGTGGCCTTGTGATCCTGGGCAAGGCGCCGATCTCCTATTCCGGCGCGACGGAAGCGCAGATCGAAGGCGTTCCCGCCGACGAACCCCTTGGATTGTATGGAGGCAATATAGCGGATGATAATTCCGGCACCATCAAATTTGTTTCTATCCGCCACGGCGGAACCGAAATCTCGGGGGGAAGCGAAATCAACGGCCTGACCCTCGGCGGTGTGGGAAGCGGGACGACGATCAGCGATATCGAGATCCTTGCAAACGTGGATGACGGCATCGAGTTGTTCGGCGGATCGGTAAACCTTTCCAATATTCTGGTCAGCTACCAGGGCGACGACGGTCTCGATGTCGATCAGGCCTACTCCGGAACGATTGACGGATTCATGGTGATCCATGGCGGCGACACGGATAAAGGACTGGAAATCGACGGGCCCGAGGGCACGGAGAACGCGTCCGGAAAATTTACGCTGAAGAATGGAACGGTGATGGGAAGCGGTAATGTGGGCAATCCCGCCGACTTTAAATCAAAAGCACAGGGCACTGTCAGCAACGTGATCTTTAAAGGATACGATGCGGGACAGAAGATAAAAATTGCAGCAAGCTATGACGGCTCGTGCGCTTCCACCTCGAATGCCTATAAGAATTTAGTAGACGGAAATCTCGTTTTTACAAACATCACGTTTACCGGCTACGTTGTGGATGTGTACGCATCGTCCGGGACCTGTGATACGTCGGCAGATGATGCCACGGCCGCGGGGTTGGTTGTTTCAGGCGACACGGCAACGGGAGGTCCCGCAGTGTCTACCTGGAGCTGGACCGCGTCCGCTGCAAGGTCTCTGATGAATTAGGTTCCTGGTCGTTGGTTATTGGTCGCCGGCGTGATCTATTCAAACCCGCGACCAATAGCCAACGACCTTAAACCTATGTTACGCCTGTGTTAAGCGGCGGGGTGAAAGGTTAAAATGACATAATACCTGAAAAACAAGCGGGTAATGTCAGGCAGGTAGTTTTGGATCATAAAACAGATGCAAACACGATGAAAAAAATATTCTTATTGGCAGGTTTCCTGGTCTCAACCCTTTCACTTTTCGCTCAGGACAACGGTTTTATCCGCGGAAAGATCACGGATGGCGAAACAGGAGAAGGCCTGTATGGCGCAACGGTGATGAAGCAGGGAACGGCGATCGGCGTGGTAGCCGATTTTGACGGAAATTATT
>DASVOT010000587.1:0-9298 GCA_036383235.1 Chryseosolibacter sp. | reverse complement strand
GAAAAAGATAAAGGTTAAAGTCGAGGTGATCGTACGTGCCGGCCGGGAGGCTGAAGTTCATTTCAGTGGAGTCGGCGGCGCTCAGTCGTAGCGGCGGGTCCTCAGGCGCAACGGCATGCGTGACATCGGTCACCTTTCCGTTATAGAGATTGCCGGTGGCCTGGACACTGTTTAATTTCAGATACGCCTCGTCGATAGTGATTCTGCCTTCCATCGCTGTTTGCGATTTCAGCCGGAAGACAGCTTTGATATTCGTGGTGGGAAAAGAATCATCAGTAGTACAGCTGCTCGCCGCGGTCAACGCCATGGCTGAAGCGAGCGCGAACCTCTTTATATCTGCTATTTTCTTCATGGTGCGTTCCTGGTTTTACGTGCTCCCGCTGAGGACGAAGTGAATAAAAAATGCTTGCCAACAGCGGCGAAGCAACCGTCCGGCGGTTGCCCAATTGATCAATTGACAAATTGTCCAACCGAGAACTTGTTTAAACATATACCTTATACACTATACCCTTATACTTATCACTGTTGTCCGGGAAAAATCTATCTCAGTTTTAATTCATTTTTTCCAAGGCTGCGAAGTAGTTTTTTTGATTTTTCGAAAAAACCGAGTTCCCTGACCAACCCTCGCATCGTCAGGCAATCCTAGACCCGTATATCCGTATATCCGTATATCCGTATACCCTTATACCCTCCATGTTGATTTCTCCCCGGAATTTTGTAATATCAATGTATAAACCTGACCTATTATGAAAGCGAAACCCCTATTGTATCTTGCTCTGGGCGCCCTCGTATGGTGCTCCTGCGAGTTTAGCGCCGGCAAAAAGAAGGATTTTCAGACCGGTTTGTCAGTGGGCAACAAAGGATTCAGTATCGGCGAGAGTTACCTCGTCGGCCCCGACAACACTCGGAAAGCCGACAATAAAGTGCCACTGAACAGCACGGTAGCCATCGTCGTGGAAGGCATTGAGAACTACGTGCTGAAGGACGGGAAAGCCTACCCGGGGCTGATGCTCACCGTGACGGACAAGGACGGCAAGCCTGTCCTGGATGAACAGGACCTGCTCGCGAGTTACGACGGCGTATCCCCCACGGATGCGTCGGTGCTGAGGGGTACCGTGACCGTTGGAAATCCCATGCGTGCAGGCGAGCGCTACCACGTCAAAATGCGGATATGGGACAAAAATAAATTCGACAACGAGATCACGGCAGAGGTGGACATTGACGTCCAGTGATTCAACAACCTTTGATTTAGTTGTTAAATTTACCAACGTGTTTCAGGCGCAAGTGAATAAGGCTCTCAACTGGTTGTCGAAGGTGATCAAGGCATTGTGGCTCTTTATCTCCGGGGTCATCGCCGTGGGGGCGATCTATTGCCTGCTCACCGGCGTGGAGCAGGGCATCGACGTCGTCATCCAAAGCGGGGAATCCTTGGCACTGGGGATCCTGAGTATCGCAGCGGTATTCCTCTGGTCGTTCCTGGTCTGGTACAGCTCCCGCACGCTGAGCTACATCAAGCAGCACAAAGACGATGAGATCTTTTCAAAGAAGACGCCGGACGACGTCACCTCGGCCATGTTGTATGAGAAATACTGTATTCCTTCGTCACTCTACAGGCACATCCCGCGGATGCTGGCGTACAATTGTTTTGTGTGCGTGCAGGTGGCCGTCTTCCACCTCCCCACCTTTCACGCCCTGCCGCGCTTCGGCATGGTGATGGTGATCATTGCCCACAACGTATTTTACTTCCTGCTGGACGCATGGTTTCAGAGCCACCGCGGTTCGGCGAAACGCAAAATCCTGGGCATTGTTAACGGCCTGGCTATTGCCGGCTATGTCGTTTTTATCGTGTATCACATCGCGGAAGCCAGCAGCCATCCTCAATTCATGCAGGGACCTTTGCGGCATGAATTCTGGCTGAGCGTGGTTGTACTGGTCATGTTCGGGTTACAGATATTCGCCGTCTTCTGGTTTATCGCGCGCAGGCGCAGTATTGACGCCCGGAGAAAAGATCCTTTGCTGAGACAATCGGGCTTATTGCGATTACTCGGTTTTAACCCGGAGTTTAATGCGGCCGAGGCGCCTTACTTCAATTTTTTGAACGTAACGGCAGGCGTCGCTGCGATCCTTTATCTTTTTGCCGTCTTCAACATGTCGTTCGCCTCGAGGATGGGACCGATGGCTTTTACGTTGCTGGCACTGGGCGTGCTGACCGGAGCTTCCAACCTGGTGACGTTGCTCAGCATCAGGATTTCCTTCAACGTCATGATCGTACTGGTCGGGCTTGCCTTTCTGTACGGACAATACCGCGACCCCTACAACGTACGTTTCCTGGAGACCGGAGAGAAGCCACAGTTCAGCAGGCGTCCCGATATGCAGGCTTACCTTGGCAGATGGTTTGAGAGGCGTCTGCCGATGGTGGATGACGCTGACCCGACCCGGCGTTTCCCGGTTTACATCGTGCTTTCGAACGGAGGTGCTTCCAGGGCAGGCAAATGGACGAGCAGTGTGCTGAGTGAATTGCAGGATACGAGCTACAGCATAAATCCCGCCGACAGTTTCAAAGATCACGTGCTTTGCATCGCAGGCGCTTCCGGTGGCACGGTCGGCAATTGCGTGTTTTATAGTTTGCTGAGAGCCTCCGCCGGCGGAGAGATCGCCGGCAACGAATTCAGCAGCCATGCGGATCGCTTTTTCAGGGCCGACTTTCTCACGTATACGCTCGCGCATTTGCTTGGTCCTGACATGTTCCGGCACCTGGTTCCATTCAATGTTCCCTTGGACAACCGCGCAGATGCGCTGGAGGATGTCCTCACCCATGGCTCCGGCGATGATTTGCTCAACCGTTATTTCGGAAAGCCGGTGACAGAAGTCTTTGATACCACCGGCGCCCTGCCGATCCTTTTCATCAACACGACACAGGTCGACAACGGAATGCCTGGTGTCATCAGCACGGCGAGGATGCCGGCTAATTCGCAGCGCCAGGATGTGCTTGCCCTCGCCGACAGCATGGCCGTGCACGCCGGAAAGGGCGACCTGCGATTAAGCACCGCTGCGGTACTGAGCTCACGGTTTCCCTATGTGTCGCCGGCGGGCAAAGTGTTCGACCGGTACTACGTTGACGGAGGATATTTCGACAACTCGGGGGCGGGCACAGTGCTGGAGTTCATTCATGAGCTCAACCGATTTATGTCGGATACAACCCGTCCGCAGGTTGTCCGATATCGCAACCGGTTTGCTTTTAAGATCATTCACCTTACAAACTCCGAAGTCGTCCCGGCGCCTTCAAAGGGAATTCACCCGCTCACCAACGACCTGCTCGCCCCCGTGCTCACGCTCGCAGGCATGCAGGGCTCCAGCACCAGCATCGGCGACGGCCTGCTGATGAATGCCTTTAAACAATTCAACGGCGATACGGCGAACGCTATGATCGTATACAGCCTGTACGATGAAACATGGGACCCGGCAAAGAACATGGGCCAGTTTGAAGAGGGCTACCCCATGAGCTGGTCGCTCTCCGATTACCAGCTGCACCGGATGGACCTGGCGCTGAGGAAAGCGAATGCGACGAACCTCCCGCAATTCGGTTTCGCGCCCCGCAGTCAGCCCTTGTATTCCCTGCACCCCGCAGGCACCTCGCCGCCGTAGGAAACTCATTCCTTATTATTTTCTATGGGACGACGCGGAAGCATATTTTTTTCCAGCCTTAATTTTACCTTACTTTGAAAAGAGGTGAAATGGAAATGAAGAACGTCGTCCTGTTAATGTTATGCCTCTGTGGTGCCATCCTTCTTCGCGGGCAGTCCGCCTCCACCAGGCCCAACATCGTCCTTATCGTCAGCGACGACCAGGGATGGGGAGACCTGAGCATCAATGGCAACACCAACCTCAGCACACCCAACATCGACAAGCTCGCTGAATCCGGCGCGCGCTTCAACTTTTTTTACGTGTCACCCGTCTGCTCGCCGACGCGCGCGGAACTGCTCACCGGACGATACCATCCCCGCGGCGGCGTTTACAGCACATCGGCAGGCGGGGAAAGACTCGACCTGGACGAAACAACCATCGCGCAGGTTTTTAAGTCCGCAGGCTACGCCACCGCGGCGTTCGGCAAATGGCACAACGGCATGCAGTATCCCTATCATCCCAACGCGAGGGGATTCGAGGAGTTTTACGGTTTTTGCTCCGGGCACTGGGGCGATTACTTCAGCCCCCAGCTCGAGCACAATGGACAGCTCGTGAAAGGAAACGGTTTTCTCGCCGACGACCTTACCGACAAAGCGATCGCCTACATGGAATCGCATAAAGACAAACCTTTTTTCCTCTATGTTCCTTTAAACATTCCCCACTCTCCGATGCAGGTGCCTGACCGTTGGTGGAATAATTTCAAGGGTAAGAACCTGAAAATGCCTTATACAGGCGAGGAGAAGGAGAACGTGGAGTTTACCCGCGCGGCGCTGGCCATGTGTGAGGACATCGACTGGAATGTCGGCAGGATGATGGACAAATTAAAAGCGCTTCGGCTGGAAGAGAACACGATCGTACTTTACATGAGCGACAACGGACCCAATGACTGGCGTTGGAATGGCGGGATGAAGGGGAAGAAGGGTTCCACAGACGAAGGGGGTGTGCGTTCGCCGCTTTTCATCCGATGGAAGGGGAAGATCGAAGCGGGGAAGCGGATCCCGAGCATCGCAGCAGCCATCGATATTTTTCCAACCCTGACTGCGCTTGCGGGAATTGATTATGCTTCAAGAAAACCACTCGATGGCATCAGCCTGAAACCCTATCTCGTGGACAAGACTCCACCGCCCTTCCAGGAGCGATTGATCTTCAGTCACTGGAACGGAAATGTCAGCGTGCGCTCCCAGCAATTCAGGCTGGATCACGTGGGGAGGCTCTACGATGTTCAAAATGACCCCGGACAGGTACGCGATCTTTCGACCGAGCGGTTTCCAATTGCCGAGTCGCTGAGACAGGCGGCAGACCGGTGGCGTGATGAAGTGTTGTCGGAACTGCCGAAGGAGGACACGCGGCCTTTTACGCTCGGACATCCCGGTGCCGAATACACGCAGCTTCCGGCGCGCGACGGCGTTCCCCACGGGAATGTGAAACGGTCCAACCGTTTCCCGAACAGCACTTATTTTACCAACTGGGTCAGCGCCGACGACAGCATCACCTGGGACGTCGATGTTCTTGCTCCCGGCACCTTTGAAGTCGTCTTGTATTACACCTGCCCCCGCCAGGACGTGGGCTCGACGATCGAGCTAAGCTTTGGAAATTCGAAGATCGGGGGAAAGATAACGGAGGCGTACGATCCTCCGCTCACGGGAATGGAACACGACCGCGTGGAGCGGATCGAATCGTATATTAAAGATTTTAAGCCTCTCAACCTGGGAAAAATGACGCTGGCGCAGGGCAGAGGTCTGCTGACATTGAAAGCCGTTGACGTTCCGGGTTCACAGGTGATGGACGTCAGGCTGCTGATGTTCCGCAGAATCGGCGACTTGTAATCCAAAAGCTATTCGCCCCCTTCGAGTATCTTCGGCGCAGCTGCCTTCGCCTGTCGTATCCGGTAGGTAAGCGTGAGGTTGACCTGTCTCCTCCGGAACTGATTGCTGGCTTCCGTATAAAAATTGTCTCCCCGCGTGATCGATCTCATTTTGCGCGAATTGAAAATATCGAGCACATTGAAATTCACGGTGCCATTTCCTTTGAAGATGTCTTTGCTCAGGGCAAAATCCAGGTGATAGAGCGCGAGTCTTTTTCCCTGCGCAGTTTTCTGCGGCGCCTCATAGTTCGCGCGCAGTTGCAGGTCGAGGTGCCGCGGCAGCATGAAGCGCGACGTCTGACGGGCGAAACAGCTATAGGTCGTGTTGCGGTAACTCGCCAGGATGTTCGATCCATCGATGTCGGCATAGAACAAATTGAAGTTCATGTCGAATTTCCACCAGGGGAAGAGCGAGAATTCGCTGGTGAACTCGGCGCCGGTAGCCTCTTCGGAGAGGAGGTTCTCCGGAAAGGTAGTTGAATTACCCTGGTCGTCGACGGTGCGAATGCGCTCGATCTTTCCCCGGGTGCTGCGGTGATAGACCGATGACGTGAACGATCCATTTTCGAAATATTTAATGTGCCCGATCTCGAAAACATTGCTGAACTCGGGATCCAGGTCCGGATTACCGCTGAAATAGTTCCGATTGTCGGAGAACGTCATGAATGGCGACAGGTCGTTGTAGAAGGGCCTTCTAACCCTGCGGCTATAGCTCGTTTGGATCGCATTCTGTTTCGGAAGGTTAAACGTTACGTGAGCGCTCGGAAAAAGATTGATGTATTCCCTGGGGTTGACCTCGTTCGTTTCCTTAAGAGTCGTTTTCACGTCCGTCCATTCCGCCCGCACGCCGGCCTGGTAAGAGATGCGATTTCCTTTTTTTGCGAGGATACCGTAGGCGGCGTGAATATTTTCATTGTAAAGAAAAATGTTGTCGAGTCCGGGCAGCGGGATGTACTCGCCATTCGCATCTCTCCGGCCGACCACATAATCGTTCACCATGTCGCGCGAGCTGCTCCGCAGTCCGGTTTCAAACTTCCCTCCCTTCCCGAAAGGTTTTGAGTAATCCACCTGGAACAGCAGTTGTTTCTCGTATTCGTCGTTCAGCGATCGCTCAAGGGTACCCCGCGCGTTGTCTTCCGATCCGTCGGGATTGAAATAACGGTGTGTGAACAGCTGGTAGGAGCTTTCCCAGTTGTCGAGGAATTTTACTTCCGCCACCAGTTCGTGATCCTTTTGGGGAAACGTCTTTTTATACACAAGCGAGTACTCCGAGTTTGGTTCCTTTTCATCCTCGTCCTGGCGGCGGGTTTCCAGATCTTCAAGGGTGGAGAGATCATGGCGGTAGTTCTGATACGCTATATCCGTCACCCGGGTGGCGTCGCTCCTGCGGAAGAGGTAAGAGCCGGTCAGGATGCTGGTCTCCGTAAAGAAGAAATCAATTCCGCCGCGGATGTTGTTGTTGAATCCGGTGATCGAGCCTTTGTTCTTCTGTTTCAGGAACAGGGTGTCGGGGCCATACACTTCCTGGTAGAGCGAGGATTTGCCGGGCTGAACGCGATAGGCAATGCCATAGTTGATAAAAAAGTTGACTTTCCGGTGACGGTAATTCAGGTTGGCGGCCGCGCCCAGGTTGGTCGGCGAGCCTGTGATCAATTCGAAGGAGGCGTTGAATCCCTCGTTCCTTTCTTTCCTCAGTACAATGTTGATGATCCCGGCCATTCCTTCCGCTTCATAGCGGGCCGATGGGTTGGTGATGACCTCTACCCGTTCAATCATGCTGGCCTGCAATTGCTGGAGGCCGCTGCCGCCTTTGAAGCTGACAAGCCCGGAGGGTTTCCCGTCGATGAGTATGCGCACGTTATCGCTTCCCCGCAGCTTTACGTTTCCTTCGGGGTCGACAGAAACAGAAGGGATGTTCATGAGGATGTCCGTCGCGGTGCCGCCCGCGTTGGACAGGTCTTTGCCCACGTTAAAAATCTTTTTGTCCAGCGACAGTTCCAACGAACTTTTCTCAGCCTGCACGACCACCTCCTCCAGCGTGCTCACGGACGGGGAAAGGCGCACCGCTCCGAGGTTGTGTTCGGGGTTGGCGGAAGTAAGAGTAAAGAGATCCGTCCGATGCGGGATGTATCCCATGAATTCGATCTCGGCATAATAAGTCCCGAAAGGAAGGTCGATTGAAAAATCGCCTCCTTCTCCCGTGATATTTCCGTTCACGAGCTTGCGGTCGTTGCTTCCGAAGATCCGGATGCTGGCGAATGCGAGCGGAGCGGCAGACAACGAATCGCGGACCGAGCCTTTCAAAATTCCTTTCTTAGCGGTTTGCGCGAACGCGGCGTCTGACATAAAACATGCTGCGCAGAAACCTGCCACGATGAAAAGCCGCAAACAATCCGGAAATTTTTTCATTTAAGATTTTTGGAACGCCGAAAGTACCATTTTTTTCCCACTTCCATAGAGAATTTTCAACGGCCGGCAGCAGCGTCTGACCACCCGTCATTTCCCGTTGTGCGGGGTTGTATAATATTTGTATTTTTAAATCATGACAGCGACCCCATACCTCCGGCTTTTTTGCCTGGTCATTTTCCTCTCGGCGTGCACATCAAAAAGAGACAACAGAACGTGGTACAAAGGGAACCTTCACACGCATTCTTATTGGAGTGACGGGGATGAGTACCCGGAGATGATCATGGACTGGTACAAAACACATGGGTACAATTTTGTGGCCCTCACCGATCACAACATCCTGGCGGAAGGGGAGAAATGGATCACTGTACCCAAGAGCAGGCTCTTTGAAGAAGACTTTCAGAATTACCTCGACAAATACGGCGAGGGATGGGTTACTTACAAGCGCGATACCGGCCGCATCCAGGTGAAGCTCAAGACGTATGCCGAATACAAGCCGAAGTTCGAGGACGAGAAATTTCTCATCATCCAGTCGGAGGAGATCTCCGATAATTTTCAGGGAAAGCCCATCCACATGAATGCCACCAACGTTCAAAAGCTGATCACTCCCGCCGGCGGTGAAAGCGTTTCGGAGGTGATGCAGCACAACCTCGATGCGGTCCTGAAGCAGAGGCAAGAGACGGGTGTTCCCATGTTTCCGCACATCAACCATCCGAATTTTCATTTCGCGATCACGGCGGAAGATATCATGAAGCTTCACGGTGAACGCTTCTTCGAGGTCTTCAACGGGCATCCCCAGGTATTTAATTACGGCGACAACGTGCATCCGGATACGGAGTACATCTGGGACCAGATCAACATCGCCTACCACCGGAAGAACCAACCTTTTATTTTAGGACTCGCCACCGATGACAGCCATAACTATCACGAGTTCGGGAATGCGTACAGCAATGCCGGGCGGGGATGGGTAATGGTGTTGGCGGATTCCCTGACGCCCGCCTCGCTCATCCGCGCCCTGGAAGCCGGCGACTTTTACGCCACGACAGGAGTGATTCTCGATAAAGTAGAGGTTGCGGGCAATGCGCTCAACATCGAAGTAAAAGAAGAGCCCGGTGTGAAATACGAGATCCAGTTCGTCGGCGCCGCAGCCCAGGATCAGACCACGCGGATAATTAAGCGCGTTGCCGGCCCGAAGGGCAGCATCAAGCTTCTCGACCGCTACATATTCGTTCGCGCAAAAATCATTTCCGATAAAGTGAAGGAAAATCCCTTTCAGGACGGCGCCCACGAGACCGCCTGGACGCAGCCCGTCGCCGGCGACCTGAGTCGGTAGTCGGTGGTCGG
>DASVOT010000586.1:0-5754 GCA_036383235.1 Chryseosolibacter sp. | reverse complement strand
TGCACAGGGTGACCTGAATTCGGAAAAACTCAGAAAAATCACTGCACCCGGAGGCGGTCCACTTGCGCATGCATCCATTCATGTTTGAACAAAACAAATTCATTATGAAAAAGAATCTTATTCTATCCGCAGCACTGGTAGTCAGCGCAGGGTTGGCTCTAGGGCAGGGAAACGTCAGCAACGTAACGTCTACTGGCGCTGATCACGATGCGTATGTGACTCAGACCGGCCTTACGAACCAGGCGGATATTATCCAGTCTGGAACGTCTAACTACGGCTATCAGTACCAAAACGGTACCAGCAACGAAGCGCTCATTGAGCAGGCCGGCGCCGACAATGGTGCTTACCAGAATCAGTGGGGAACTACCAACCATGCACGGGTGAATCAGCTAAGCGCAGCTTCAGGCAACAATGCGTCCCAGTATCAAAACGGGACATCAAATAGTGCCTATGCGGTCCACTATGTGACAAACAACGTGTCTGGACAGGGTCAATTCGGAAATGAAAACGTCGCCTATGCCGACCTGTGGGGAAACCTTAACTACAGCTCGCAAGGGCAATCCGGTAACTCCAACAACGTGCGGTCCTTTGTTACCGGCGATGAAAACCGCGCCTCTCAGTCACAGATGGGAAATGACAACGACGCGAATGTTGAGCAGACCGGTGATCACAACCTTTCAGTCCAATATCAAGAGGGAAGCCTTAACGAAGCCGTTGCGCAGCAAGGAGTATTTACGAGTTTGACCGAGGCTTTCAGCAATGAAGCACAGCAGTACCAATTCGGAACATCGAACAGCGCGACGATCAACCAGCTCGGCGAGTCGAACTACGGCGAACAGCTCCAGGGTATAAACAGGGCCTATAATGATACGGGTGACTACTTCTGGTACGAGTATGACGACACTCCGACAGCCGACAACGTCGCCCTTATCAACCAGGACGGCATTGACAACGAGGCACTCCAGGCTCAGCATGGGGAAGGTGGAAATGTTGCCACCACCAACCAGACAGGATCCTTGAACGAAGCATCGACTGAACAGTTTGGAAGTCTGCACAACAGCACGATCACCCAGACCGGCACAGGCAACTTTGCTCATGTGGTTCAAAACAATTGATCGTTAACTTCAGGGGGCTTCCGCAAGGAAGCTCCCTCTTTCGGTATGTCGTTAACGGAAAGAACATTCAATTCAAAGCAAAAAGAACTGCACGGGGTTTTATTTCAAAGGACCGGCGGCGCTCAAAACAAAACCTGTATGTACGCGCATATAAAAGTTGGCATGATCGTGGGCGGTGCGGCGCTTGGCCTGCTGATCATGTGCCCGCTCCCATCAATTGCCCAGACGGAAGGCGCCATCCTCCAGCAGATTGCTACACCGGAAGACGAAACGTCTGTGAATGGGGTAGTGGTCATCCAGAACGGAACCGCAAACGAAGCCTACATCCGCCAGGTGACGACCGCTTATTCCGGCGGCATCGAGGCATCCCAGGAGGGAAACCAAAACCGGTTTCAACTCACCCAAGCTGGCAATTATCTCGAAGTCAGGATCACCCAGGACGGTTCAGGCAATTTTTATGAGGGCGACATCGAGGGACAAGATGCCAGAATCGACATCGGACAAAATGGGTCTGAAAATATCATTTTTCAGTCGCTGTTTGTAAACCGCTCCGATATCTCTATTCAGCAACACGGCAATGAAAACGAAGTGGTGCACTCGGGCACGTCATCGGATTCCGGTCTGCAGATCCAACAGGAGGGATCCGGAATGAAACTGATCATCCAATCATACTGATTAAAATCATGAATCGTAAATCAAGAAATGACTTTCTTATTGCCCGTTCCCCTATCGTTCTCAGTGTGGATTTATGAAAGACCTCCTGTTTAGATTTGCCGCCCTCATCATCGTTTCAGTTTCCGTTCTATCCGCCTGTAATGAACACACGATTGAGCCGGTGTTCTTTGGAACTATCGAAGGAACAGTAACCTTCGAATCGTCCGGCGCGCCTGCCGCCGGCGTCGAAGTTGCGACGACGCCTGTCACGAGCACAGTAATTACGGATGAACAGGGGCATTTCTCATTAACGGATGTCCCCACGGGCGAATATACAGTCGTCGCACGCCTGGAGGGGTACACCAATGCCTCGGACAGATTAAGTGTTACAAAAGGCAATACGACGACGGCGACCCTGCAGCTGACCCCTGATAGCTCAACCCCAAATAGCCCTGAGGTAGTATTCCCCGCCGCCGGCGCGGAAAATATCGATCGCTCCGTCACCCTGCAATGGAGCGTAATCGAAAAGAATAATGAAGAATTGACGTATGACGTCGTATTGTATGAATCCAATCAACCGACACCGTTGGTGGACCTTGAAGGCAGGCCCGATACGGTCTTGCAGGTGGAGCACCTTAAGTTCAACACCTCGTATTACTGGCAGGTCACCGTCAGAAACAGTGCCGGCGTCGCCACCCGGGGAGAACTCTGGCAATTCAGGACCCGGGCCTTCCCCGACAACCGGTTTCTGTTCGCATCAACTCGCAATGGAAATTACGAACTCTACTCAACGGATGAAACGGGTCAAGACCTTGTGCAGCTCACTTATTCCGACAGGGAACAGGTTTATCCACGGTATTCCAATGACCGCAATCTGATAGCCTACGCGGAGTATAGCGACCTTGCGTACCATATCTTTTACATGAACAGGGATGGATCCGCTCCTGTCAAGGTTACCACCCTGCCGATCGCGGGCAATCACTGCGACGGGCGATCGTTCTGCTGGTCCCCTGACAACGGCAAATTCCTTTATAGTCATTACGACAAGTTGTACTCCATCGATCGCAATGGAAGTAATCTTGCGCTGATCGCCACGGCGCCGCCGGGACGAAATTTCCGCGGCTGCGACTGGACGGCGGTGGGGAACAAGGTCGTGGCGGAAACGGTAGGCACTCTGCCCTATGATGGGGAGATCCATCTCATCGACCCTGTAAGCGGGACCGACGATGTTATCATCCCCAATGAAGCGGGCACCCTTCAGAGTCCTTCCTTTTCGATAGACGGCACATACGTCCTTTTCACGGACGACGTATCCGACTTCCAAGCTGCTGACGGACGCCAACTCGACGCGCATCTCTTCCTGTACAACATCGCAACGGGTGCACGAACAGACCTCTCCACGTTGAAAGAAAGCGGAACGAATGATCTGAACCCGCGGTATTCCCCCGACGGAGCTTCGATCATTTTCGAAAATAGACGCAACGACGGGTCAGGCACTTCGTCGATTTATACCTACGAGATTGCAACGAAAACGCGGCGCCTCCTGTTTGAGAATGCGCAGATGCCGGACTGGCAGTAGTGGCAATGTATTTTTTGCAAGCGGGGACATCGCACGTGTCAAAAGCTTCTTTCAAAACCTGCCGTGGGGATCTTCGATGAGGTTCCGTGAAGTGTTCAGACTTCGCTGAAGCTGCGGGGAGCGGCGTCGGCTGAGATGATGAAGGATATCTTTCTTTTGGAAAGCGGACATCGTACCTAAAAAAAACATTTATTCAACCTTGCGTCGGGAGCTACGATGAACTTCCGCGAAGTACTAAACTTCCCGGAAGTTCAGTTGGGTGTGGTCCGCCGGGCATCTTTTGAAGTTCACACGTTTGGAAGATTCCGGCGCAGCTGAACGGAAAGAAAAAGCTTCTCGAAGTTCCAGACTTCCTTCAGGGTTAAGAGCGATCAGATGACAGTGTCCTGTTTTCGAATCAACGGTTCCCATTTCCTTTTGACAGGTGCTCTTCTTAATTTCGAGTGGTTTATCAACGACTCTATGGCAAAATTCAGGAATAAAGAGTTGCGCTTCCGACTTTGGATTGATATTGACGGACAGCGTTTTTTTGGGCCCGGTCGTGCTGAACTACTTCAATTGATTGACGACACCGGTTCGATTTCAAAAGCAGCCAAAGGAATGGGAATGTCTTACAAGAAAGCGTGGGCCATGGTAGACGAATTAAACGACAAAGCCTTTACCCCCTACGTCATAACCCAAAAAGGCGGGAAGAAAGGGGGAGGAGCGGAATTGACGAAAGCCGGAAAAGACATCGTCAAGACATACCGGAAAGTCCTTGCAAAGGTTAGCTCCGTTTTGGATAAGCACAAGTCCCTGCTCGACCTGGTCTGATCCTGCGGTCGTCCCGCCGGCTTCCACTGATTTAGCGCCGTTTCCAGATATCCTTGAAACAGATATCTTTGCGATATAGCCAAACTTACATATCGGATGTCCTCCACCACGCCTTTGCTGATTTTTTTATTGCTATCGGGTAAATTACTGGCACAGGTGCAGCAGGAAGACAGCGTAAAGACCTATCAGCTGAACGACATTGTCGTCACTGCTTCCAGATTGGAGGAAGATCTCGGCAAATCCCCGGTAAGCATCGAGAAGATCAGCGCCAAAACATTCTATCAATCGGCTTCTCCGTCATTTTTCGATGCCCTTGAAAATGTCAGGGGCGTCCAAATGCTGGTTCCAAGCCTAGGATTTAAAGTAATTAATACGCGAGGATTCGGAAATACCACCAATGTGCGTTTTGTCCAGATGGTCGACGGGATGGATAACCAGGCTCCCCACCTGGGAACGCCGATTGCCAACATGCTCGGCCCGAGCGACCTGGATATTAAATCCGTTGAAGTGATTCCGGGCACAGCTTCGGCATTGTATGGAATGAATGCGATTAACGGCCTCGCTAATTTTATCACCAAAGATCCCGTTTCAAGTCCTGGCCTCAGCGCGCAGCAGAAGACGGGTTTCAACAGGATCAACCAGGGAGAGGCGAGACTGTTCTCCGAAACCAGTTTGCGCTGGGCGCATCGGGTCAGTAATAAGCTTGCCTTTAAGATCAATGGCACCTTCGTAACCGGGAGTGACTGGATAGCCGATGATCGGAATGACCTTAACGCGAACGCGAATGTCAGCACCGGCCTGACGGGTCAAGATAATCCAGCATTCGACCCGCTGAATTCCTATGGGAATGAATCGCCTAACAGAAGAACCTTGTCTTTGGACGGAAAGGACTATGTGGTGGCCAGAACCGGTTACTATGAAAAGGAAGTTATTGATTATGGGATAAGAAATTTTAAAGCCGATGCCGCGGTCCAGTATTCAATCTCCGGGGAAAAGAAGCTCATTTACACCTATCGCTTTGCCAACCTGGATAATATTTACCAACGGGCAAACCGGTTCCGGCTCGAAGACTATCTGTTGCAGCAGCACGGCGCGGCTTACAAATCAAAAACCTTTCAAGCATTGGCGTACCTGAATATTGAGAATACGGGGAAGTCGTATAACGCGCGGTCCATGGCTGAAAACATAGACCGCCATTATAAATCCGACGACCAGTGGTTTTCAGAATATGCTGCAGGCTTCAATTCTGCAATCGGGATGGGGATGCCGGTACCAGACGCCCACCGGTATGCGAGGCAGCGCAGTGACGAAGGCAGGCCGGTCCGGGGAAGCGGCGAGTTTAACACGCTGATAAAGACTCTAGGAGACATCAATAACTGGGATGTCGGCGCGGCACTGAGAGTGAAAGCGAAGATGCTTCATGCGGAATCACAATGGAATCTCAGCGAGAGCGTACTCAAGATGTTAAAGATCCGCACCGGAATTGATCTGCTCGTCGGGCTTGATCACCGCACGTATATCATTACCCCTGATGGAAACTATTTTATTAATCCGGAATCGGAGGGAGAGAACCTGACCTTCAGCAAGACCGGT
>DASVOT010000585.1:0-4184 GCA_036383235.1 Chryseosolibacter sp. | reverse complement strand
TGGCTTCCTCTTCCTACTTTGATCTCAATCCAGCGCGGTCAGACGCGTGGTTGTTTTTCTCCTACGTCAGTCTCTCGGAAGGAATCGGAATCCATCCGGCTTACCTGTCCCTCTTCCTCGCTTTCTCCGTCCTTTTTCTTATTTACGAGCTTCCGCTTTTGAAGACGGGATTTGTCCGTGCAGCGCTGTGTGCGCTGATCCTCTATTTCTCTATATTCATTGTTTTCCTCTCTTCCAGGATTATTTTGCTGGGCTTGTCTGTCGTATTTGTCGCGGTGCTCGTCAGAAGCATCAGGACAAACCAGCGATCGACTGCCTTCGCTGTGGCGTTTGTCTCCCTGGTGTTCGGATTCTTAATCTTTCTGAATCCGGTGAGCCGGTATCGCAGCCTACAGGAGATCAATTCATCGACGTTCGAAATTTCTCCTCACCATCAGTATACGACCGCCGCGCAGATCCGAGCATCTCTTTGGTGGCTGGCGGTGAAATCGGTGACGACTTCGAACGCCTTTTTTGGAATAGGCACGGGCGATGTGGAAAAGGCAATGGAGGAGCAGGGCAAACAGTACGCGATCAGCAATACCATCCATTCGTTCGACCCGCACAATCAATTTCTTTATACGTTGCTTGCAAACGGATATCCGGGAATGTTTCTCTTATTTCTATGCCTGGGGCTGCCCGCGTTTTTCGGCTGGATAAAAAGGGATTACCTGTTACTGGGGTTTTTGTTCCTCTTTTGTTCGCTTTGCCTGACCGAAAGCGCGCTGGAATTGCAGAAGGGAATCGTTTTCTACTCTCTCTTTTCGGCGTTGTTCTTTTTCCATCTCAATTCCTTCCAAACTGTTAACCTTGATTTTAGATCCGTGCTGCATGGAGGTAATTAAAGGTCACGATACCGCCCTTGCGCTGCAGGTTGTGAAAAGCCTGGCGTATTTCGATATTTTCAATTATCCGCTCACCTCGCAGGAGGTTTTTAATTATTTGCCCGCGAATGGCACCGCCCAGGAGGACGTTGCGCGATGCCTGGATGAGCTGGCAGAAAAAAAGCTGGTTTTCAGGTTTGGAGATTTTTACAGCCTTCGCGACGACGAGCAAAATGTCAGGCGCCGGATCAGGGGCAACAGGCAAGCCGAAAGGGGACTAAAGGTCGCGAGAAAGCAGGCCAGCCTGATCGCCCGGTTCCCGTATGTGACGGCGGTCATGGCATCGGGCTCCTTGTCGAAAGGGTACATGGACGAGAAGTCCGACCTCGACTTCTTTATCGTGACCGAGCCGAACGGCTTGTGGATCGCCCGCACGCTGATGGTGCTTTACAAAAGAATTTTTCTCTTTAATTCCCATAAAACATTTTGCGTCAATTACTTCGTCGACACAAAGCACCTGGAGATCGAGGAGAAGAATCTCTTCACAGCCATTGAACTGGTGACGTTGATCCCGCTTTATAACCGTGCGTGTTATGAGGATCTGCTCGCGTCGAACGCGTGGCTGCGCGATTATCTGCCCAACTACCGGGAACGGCAGGACAACGAGGCCGCCACTGCACGCCAGCATTTTACCAGAAAATTTCTGGAGTTTTTTCTGCATCCGGTGGCCCCGCGGCTCGACCGATTTTGCATGAGAATAACTTTGAGGCGGTGGAAGAGACTGTATGAAAAAAAATACAGCAAAAAAGATTTCGCAATCGCGTTCAAAACGCTGCCGCACGTTTCGAAGAACCATCCCAGGAACTTCCAGAAATCAATCCTGGAAATCTATGAGGTGAGACTCGAAGAATATTCACGACGGTTTCTGCAATCATGAATACTGTTCTGATTACACATTCGTACTACTACAAATTCGATCGCAAGCAATGGCGGTTCAAGCAGCCCTATCCGCCGCTAGGCACGCTTCTGGCCGCCGCTGTGGTCAGAGAGCTCGGCTTTCCGGTCACGCTCTTTGACAGCAATCTGGCGGAAGGTCCGGAACAATTCGGGGAAAAAATCCGCAGGCATCCGGCCAGGTACGTCATCATTTACGACGACGGATTCAATTACCTCACGAAAATGTGTTTGACAAACATGCGGGAAGCGGCGTTTGAGATGGCTAAAGTCGCCAAAAAACACGGATGTACCGTCATCGTCTGCAGCTCCGACGCCTCCGATCATTATGAAAAATATTTCCCACATGGCGTGGATTTTGTGGTCCGCGGGGAAGGAGAAGAGACGCTCAAAGAACTTTTGCCGGTCCTGGAAAAGCGCGGCGATTTGTCGCAGGTCAACGGCCTGGCCTATAAAAACCTCGGGAAAACCGTACTGAACGAACCGCGGAAAGTGCTGAAAGACCTTGACGGTTTGCCTTTCCCGGCCTGGGACCTCCTGGATATTGCGCCTTACAGAAGAATCTGGAAAAAATATCACGGTTACTTCTCCCTGAATATCGCCACTACCCGCGGATGTCCCTTCAAATGCAACTGGTGCGCCAAGCCGATCTATGGAAACCGGTATAACTCCAGGTCGCCGGAAAACGTGGTGAGGGAAATTGAAATGCTTCTGGAAAAATTCCAGCCCGATCATTTCTGGATATGCGACGATATTTTCGGATTGAAACCGGGTTGGGTGGAGCAATTCCGCGACCTTGTTTCCGCGAAAAAATTACGGTTCAGGTACAAGATCCAGTCCCGGGCCGATTTGTTGCTGGAAGAAAAAATCATCGATGCGCTGACAGAATCCGGGGCTGAAATGGTTTGGATTGGCGCTGAATCGGGTTCTCAAAAGATCCTTGACGCTATGGACAAGGGCATTACGGTGGAGCAGATCCGGCATGCCAGCGGGCTTTTACGGCAAAAAAACGTTCAAACAGGCTTCTTCCTGCAGTTTGGCTACCTGGGCGAAAATTTGCAGGACATTGAAGCCACCATTCGGATGGTTTTGGAATTAATGCCTGATGACCTCGGAATATCGGTTTCCTACCCCCTGCCCGGCACAAAATTTTATGAGAAGGTTAAAAGTCAACTAAATGAAAAAAAGAACTGGACGGATTCCGATGATTTGTCACTAATGTTCGAAAATACCTTCAATAAAGAATATTATCGGCAATTACATCGTTTCGTCCATAGTCTTTACAGGAAAAAGAAAGGTTATAATATCTTGAAAAAAATCGGTAAAAATCCGTTCGCCCTAAACTCCAGGGACCTGAAGTCCGGGCTTTCGGCATTTTATTATTTACCTGTAACGATTTCCCGACAAATCAGATTAAAAAAATTAGCAACTGCACAAAAGTAATGGGCATGCCTTTCGATCATATTGCTTCACCCTACGATTCGCTATTCACCAGGAGCGCTATAGGACAATTGCAGCGGAAGGGAGTTTGGAAATACGTTGAAAGCATACTTCCGCAGCTTAACGGCTTTGAGATGCTCGAGCTTAACCTGGGAACCGGCGAAGACGCCGTGTTATTCGCTGACGGCGGGATGAATATCGTGGCAACCGACATCACGGAAGAAATGTTGAAGGTCACCCACAAGAAAGCCGAGCAGTTCTCAATGCAAAACAAGATAAGCTCGCACTATCTCGATCTTGAAACCTTCAATGAAACCCTTTTCGATAAAAAATTCGATCTGATCTTTTCCAATTTTGGCGGTTTGAATTGTATGAACCCCGGCTGTCTGCAGGCACTCATGGACAGGCTGCCATCGCTGCTGAATCCCGGCGGGCGCTTCATTGGCGTTGTCATGCCGAAATTCTGTGCGTGGGAAACGATCTTTTTCTTGCTGCGATGCCAGTTCGGAAAGGCATTCCGGCGGGTGTCAGCGAAGGAATCGTTCAGCGATCTGCACGGTCCTAACATTAAAATGTGGTACTACGGTCCTTCACAGCTGAAACAGTGGTCAAAGAATCGTTTCAGGCTCGTTTCGCTCAGGCCGATCGGAGTGGTGCTTCCGCCAGCCTACCTGGAGCGCTTTTTCACGGTTAAAAAACGCTGGCTGCTGCGGTTAAATAATCTCGAAAAGAAATTGAATAAATCTTCGTTATTTTCAGCCATGGCCGACAACTATCTGATCGACCTGCAGCTAACGTAAGAATCTCTTTGTCTTCCGAAAATGTTTCCACCAGCGCTTTCACTGAGGCCGTAAACCGGGGATTCAGCAAACAATCTTTTTTATTCGACTCAGCAGACCTCGAAAACCCTGTTCTGCGCGACTTGCG
>DASVOT010000584.1:0-9513 GCA_036383235.1 Chryseosolibacter sp. | reverse complement strand
ACCTGGAACAGTTCCTCGTGAAAGCCTGAGCCCCGCCCGTCTATTACTCCGTCATTCGATTGAGAGTGGAAACATTACTTCGGCATCTGTGTCGCCGGATCCCGGGCACTCGCCAGTCTTCGTCCCGGGCTGATGCCTCAGGGTAACGACTACCTGCGCCTGGCCGGCGTTTCCCGTCACCCACGAAGTCGACAGCCCCAGCGGCAAGCCCGTGGCATCGGTATCGGCGTATGAAATCGTCACATTCCCTGTGACATCGAAACAAAAGAGGTGGGCATTCGCTTCATCAGCAACTTCGGCTGAAATGTCTCCCGCCGGAGTCTCTGTTTCGTTCAACAACGAGATGCTGCCGGCGTACGCTGAGTTCGCTGCCAGCGGACCGCTGGCGGTGACGACGGGAATGCCGTCGCCATGCTCGCCGTCGGGGTCGAAAAACTTCAGGATAACGGGTGTGCCGCCGCCAGCCGGCGTCAGCGTTACCTGCATGGTGGTGATGATCTCTTCCTCGTTGACCGGTTTTGGATCCTCCATTCTGCACGAATGAAGAAAGACAGATGCCGCCATCATAAAGCAAGTCAGTGCTAATCTCCGATCCTTCCGAAAAAAATCAACGTGCGCATTCATGACCTGGGGACGGCGAAGTTTAATGTGAGAGAAAATTATAAGAAAACCGCACGATGAAATTCGATCCTATCTCATCGGCATAATAACGCAGGCGGTTCATATAAGTCCTGTAGGAAGTGTTCAGCAAGTTTTCGCCGGACAATGAAACATCAAGCGAATGACCACCCAGGGGCAACGTAAATCCGGCGTTCGCGTTGAGCAACCAGTATGCATCGGGCGCAGGCGCGAAATCAAAGATTTCCGGCGGACCGTCTGCCCCGACATCTTCAGGATAAATTACACCGGGAGCACGGTTCTGCCGGAACGTCAACGGCATGTTCAGACCAACATAAAACTTCTTGAGCTTCCCCGCTGACGGGAGGCTGAAGCTGATGCCATTTTCCAGTTGTGTGGGAGGAATGAAGATCAGCACATCATTGTGATAAGTGTCCTTTGCGTAGATATAGGAAAGCTTGCCGCTGTATGTGAAGTGCTTATTGATCTTCCATTTCAGAGCGGCATCCGCTCCGGTCAGCAGCGCATCGGTCTGCTCGTACTGGAATACAGGAAAGAAACCCCTTACCGTCAGACGGGTGCCCGACGGCCTGATGTAAACATAATTATCGATGTCATTCCAGTATAGGGAAAAATCCAGCGTGAGATTGTCGTCAGTGTACTGAAGGGTGTTGATCCATTTTTTTGAAAACTCTTTTTTGATAAGCGTCTGCTCGGTCAGGGTGACCCCGTCCTTTCGCATCAGGCCTTCTTCGAGGGACGCTGTACCGTGGTGAAGGCCTTCATTGTATAATTCGCTGACGTGCGGCGGCCGGGACGACAGCCCCAGGTTTGAAAGCAAGCGCAACCTCGGATTAAACAGTATGGTGGCTCCCGCGGTTCCTGACAGGAAGCCGAAATTAAATTCCGGCTTGATCAGCACCCGGTTGTCGATAAAGGTCAGTACCTGGAGGTGCTGGAAATCATAACGCGCTCCCGCTTCCACGATCCATTTCCGCTTTTTCCATTTCTCAAGAACAAAAAGTCCCCCTGAGAGCTGCTGGAAATCGGGGAGAAGGGGCCTGACCCCCGTTAACTCAGTATCGTTGGTGTTGATCTTCATCGTGCCGTTGATCCCAACGCTACCGCTATGCGCGGCGTGTGAGTGGTCCAGCGACACGTCCAGAACATGGCTTAACAAGTTCAGGGAAAGCGAGGGCCTGGCGCTGCGGCCCGACCGCCTGATGTCATATTCATTCCGCTGATCATACTGTCCGCCATAAAGAACATTGATTCTTCCCAGGGCGCCGAGATCGTGAAACGCGCTTACCTTCAGCAGCTCGTGATGGATCTTCTGGTTCGGATGGTTGATATCATAGGTAAAATCGCTCACATACCAGGGTCGGTTGCTTTCGATTGAACGCTGCAGGTCGTCCAGGTTTCCAGTGTGAGAGGCGCGCAGGATACCCAACTCCGTGTTGAAGCTGCTCACGTATATCTCCAGCCCCCTTCCCTCGTCCTCGTAGCCAAGGGCCCCGGAGAAGTTCAGCTCTTCCTGGCCGGTGTTCGATAAATTGGATTTGGGAGCATGATAGTCTCCGCCTTTCTTCACGGAACTTTGCATTCGCCAGCTCCACTTCGGCGCGGCTTTCAAACTCCCCTCCACCAGCCCGGAAAAGACAGCCATCCGGTTGTTCGACATCAACCCGAAATTCAACTCACCGCCAATTTTCTCCGTCTGGTGTAAAGGCGGCGGATTAATAATGATCACTCCTCCCATCGCCGCAGATCCGTACCTGACGGTCTCGGCACCCTTCACTACCTCGATCTGCGAGGCGATGAATGGATCCACTTCCGGCGCGTGCTCCACGCCCCACTCCTGACCCTCCTGGCGTATCCCGTTGTTCAGGATCAAAATGCGCTGGCTGTGAAGCCCATCGATCACCGGTTTGAAAATGGACGGGCCCGTCTGCAGGGCGTTCACACCGGGAATCTCCTTCAGCGATTCTCCCAGTGGCTTTCCGTGCAGCATATGAAGCTCTTCCTCCGAAAGAGAGGCTGTCGTTTGGGTTGCCGCTTTGACGGCCTGCTTCCCCTCGATAACAACGTCCTTGAGAATCGTGCTGGAAGGAACCATCGTAATCGTCACAGACTCTTCCCGGCCGGCCTGCACGTTGACAGATTGATTTTCGTAACCGATGTAGGTCACAGTGATAATGTAGTTTCCCGCGCATAAATCGCGGAACAAAAAATTTCCATCGACATCCGACACCGTTATCAGGTCCGTGTTCCCGATGGCCAGTACCGCCTGGGGCAGCGGACTTCCTTCTTCATTCAGGACCCTCCCTTTAATGGAGCTATGACATCCCTGCCCTGAAGAGCTGATTATGCTTGCGGAAACAAGTATGGAAATGAGGCAGAATCTTATCACAAGTCAGATGCAACCGTGTTGCAAATACAAATCAACAACAAAAAAAGTCTAATCGATAATATCCTGCAATTTATACTTCTGGATTATATAATATAGAAAATTAAAGGTGAGGATTGAATCATCCTTGGGTGGTTTCTCATCCTTTTGAACAGTTTTCGGAGAAATTTTCTGTGCGGCAGGAACGACTGCTCGGGCTGTGACTGAATCGGCTGCGGTTCTGACGGCCGGGGCCTTCGGAATATATTTGACTTCACTTTCTCCCGGCGAGAAAACTGCTTTGTCCGCATCTGTTGACTCGTGTTCATCGGCAGCAACCCCCTTGTCGGACATACCGGCGTCCTGCGCTGAAGCTGCACCAACGGCAAACAAAATTGTCAGCGCTGAAAGGACTAAAATTCGATGAACCAACTTCTTCATTAATCCGTCGTCAGAAGAACAAATACCAGTAGTTTATTTTTTTAGTCCCTAAAAATACGAAACAAAATTCATTTTCGCTAAAATAAAGGGGTTTTCTGCAATCGGTTTCCATGTGACATCTGATAGCTTTATGGTCATTCTCGTCAGATCAAAAAATAGGTTCATTGGCCATAAGGAATTCCGGGAAATACTGACTCCTCTCCTCGTGCGCCAAAGGGCTCTCGAGCCTGAAATCGGGTGTCTGGCGGCTGGACAGCGCCTCAGTGCCAGCTCCAATAGCTGCCTGGGCAGGGTGTGCCGGTGAATTTTAAAGGGTGCAACCTCAGCACATTTTTCGCGCATGATCGGTGCGACCGGTTTTTCCTGACGAAAACAATCATGTAATATTATGCGTCCGGATAGACATCTTTCCCAAACAGATGGCAGCTGTCCCTGCACCGAAACTTGTTTTTATGATCTGCCGCTATGCAATTTTCTGAACTTGAAAATATCACCCGTGGAAAATTCCTCGAGCTGAGCGAAGATCAGGAAGTTACTACTCTCATAACCGACAGTCGAAAAGTGATTGTTAATGAAGGTGCTTTGTTTTTCGCGATCGGCGGGATACATCACGACGGCCACGATTTTATAGCAAAACTCTATGATCAAGGTATCCGGCAGTTTGTAGTCGAACGGCCGGTGCCCTCTCCCGGTGAAAAAGCGAATGTCTTACTGGTGGAATCATCTTTAGAGGCACTTCAAAAAATTGCCGCTCATCACCGGGCAGGAATGAAGGCCCCCGTGATCGGAATTACGGGAAGCAACGGTAAGACGATCGTCAAGGAATGGCTCTTCCAGCTGTTATCTCCTGAATTCAAGATTGCCAAGAATCCGGCCAGCTACAACTCGCAGTTAGGCGTTCCCCTCTCGGTCTGGCAAATACAGAACCACCATACCCTGGGGATTTTTGAAGCCGGTATTTCCACCGTACATGAGATGCAGAAGCTGGAAAAGATTCTGAAGCCGACGCTGGGAATTTTCACCAACATTGGCCCGGCGCATGATGAAGGATTTAAAGACCGGGAAGAAAAGATACGCGAGAAGCTCGAACTATTCAAGGATTCAAAATTAGTCATTTACTGCAAGGATCAACCGATGGTTGACGCTGCCGTGCAAGCTGGCAAACTCCCGTCCTTAACGTGGGGAGAAAGCGGGGAAGCCGATATCCGGATCACGGCTCACGACACCCGCTACGATATCTCTTTTCGGGGAACGGACTTCGAGCTCCAGCTTCCGTTTGCTGACCGCGCGTCGGTTGAAAATTGTTTTCACTGCGTTGCCGTCCTGCTCCATTTTGGATTTTCAGCCGGCAAGATTCAAACGCGCATCGATTCGCTGCGAGCCGTGCCGATGCGGCTCGAACTGAAAGAGGGTATCAACCAATGCCAGATAATAGATGATACCTATAACAATGATCTTGCCGGGCTGCAGATCAGCCTGGATTTTCTGGGCAATCAGAAGCAAAAGGAAAAGAAACGCTTGATCCTTTCCGACATCCATGAATCGGGACTATCGGATGCCGCCCTTGTCAAGAAGATCGCATCCATCGTGTCGGCAGGCCGGATACACAGTTTCGTCGGCATAGGTCCCGTGCTGTCATCTTATCCGAATGATTTCCCCCCGGGTTCGCTCTTCTATCGTTCAACGGAGGACTTTCTGGAGAACTTCAATTTCAATACGCTGCAAAACGAGGCCATCCTTGTCAAGGGAGCGCGCGTGTTCACCTTTGAAAAAATCATCAGGCGAATACAGCGGAAAGTCCACGGAACGATCATGGAGATCGACCTGGGGGCGCTGGTGCACAACCTCAACTTTTTCAAATCCCGCTTAAACAGCTCGACTAAAATCATGGCGATGGTAAAAGCCTTCGCGTATGGCAGCGGCAGCAATGAGATCGCAAACGTTTTGCAGTACCATAAGATCGATTACCTGGGTGTGGCCTACGCAGACGAAGGGATCGACCTGAGAAAGAGCAACATCACCCTGCCGATCATGGTCATGAATCCGGCGGAGGAAAGCTTTGAGGGATTGTTGAAGTATCGCCTCGAACCTGAAATATACAGTTTCAAGATACTGAACGATCTGTCCGAATTTCTTCAGGAACGTCCGTGCAGGATTCATATCAAAATCGATACGGGAATGCACCGCCTTGGTTTCGATCAGGACGAGATCGACGGGCTCATTACTTTGCTCCTTGAAAGACCCGGTCTGAAAGTGGCCTCTATTTTCAGTCACCTGGCGGCAGCCGATGACGACGCGGAGGATCGCTTCTCAAAGGAACAGGGCGAACGGTTCAGGCACATCGCCGACAAGATTTCGGCCAGCCTCAAGTACCGCCCTCTTTATCATATCCTGAACTCAGCCGGAGCCTTGCGCCTTCCTGATCTTCAGTTTGACATGGTGCGCCTGGGTATTGGACTTTACGGGATCGATCCGGCGCCCGGCAGTGGCGTGAACCTAAAACCTGTCGCATCCCTTAAAACCATCATTTCTCAGATCAAACATCTCTCCCCGGGTGAAAGCATCGGATATGGCCGGCGCGGGAAAGCGGACCGGCACCTTACCATCGCCACGATCGCCATCGGCTACGCGGATGGTTTCAGTCGTGCGTTTAGCGGGGGCGTTGGGAAGGTAATGGTCAACGGAATGCCTGCCCGCGTGATCGGCAATGTCTGCATGGACATGACCATGATCGACATCACAGGCGTGCCTGCAAAAGAAGGCGACGAGGTTGTTGTTTTCGGACAAGGACTTCCTATCCAGGAACTCGCAGAAAGCGTCCATACCATCCCCTATGAAATCCTCACCAGCACCAGTGAAAGGGTAAAACGGGTATTTGTATCGGAGGGCATCTGAAAAAATCTAGCCGCAGCCCAGGTTCTTCTTCAGATCCCGCTCTGGCAACCCGCCGAAATCCATGTTTTCCGGCGGCTGGGAAGGAGCCGAATCCTGTCCTGCCCCGCGGGGGTCGGGCGTGCGAATCCTGCCCGCCGCCTTCACTTTCTTTGCCTTTTTTCTGCCCATCAGATCAATGGAAAACCAGTCTTAAAACAAAAACACAATAGTGACATAAATCATTGCATCGAAGGGGAACCACCTATATCTTTGCCTTGTTTAAAATTAATCTAAATTAAGATTATGTCGGAAACCCCCAGGAATGTATCGGAAATGCGACCGGGAGACGTGGGAATTATTGCCGGTTTTACAGACGAATATCTTTCCGTGAAGTTAATGGAAATGGGGTGCCTCCCAGGCGCTCCGGTGCGGTTTAACTTCAAGGCTCCCCTGGGCGATCCGATTTGCATCAGTGTTTCAGGTTATGAACTATCCCTCCGCATCGAGGAGGCGGCAACCATTTCAATCGTCAGTTAATGGCCATCCCCAATCGGCAGAAGGTTGCGTTAGTGGGGAATCCTAATTCCGGGAAATCATCCCTTTTCAATCAGCTCACCGGACTCAAACAAAAAATTGGGAATTTCCCCGGTGTCACGGTCGAAAAACGATCGGGAATAACAACGCTGCCGGACGGTTCCTCGATGGAGGTCATCGACCTTCCGGGAATCTACAGTATTTACCCCAGAAGCCTCGACGAAAAAATTGTCGCTGAGATCCTGCTTGACCATCATGCTCCTTCCACGCCTGATAAGGTCATCGTCATCGCCGATGCCACCAACCTGAAGCGCGGGCTGCTGCTGCTGTCACAAATAGTGGATATCGGGCTGCCCACTATTCTGGCGCTTAACATGATGGACCTGGTTGCGAAAGCCGGTATCAGCTATGACATTAAGAACCTGTCCAAAAAACTGGGCATTCCCGTGATTCCCATTAACGCCCGGATGGGCATCGGCCTGGAAGAGTTAAAGAAGGCAATCTCAAAGCCCCTTGCATGTCCCTCCAAGTCCATATTCAGAATCTGGGATGAAGCGAAGGCCCCCGTTCAGGAGTTAAGAGATTCGCTTGGAGTCGACAATGATTATGAGGCGTACCAGTTTCTTGAGCAGCCGAAGTCGCTGAGCTTTCTCTCAAAAAAGGACCAGGAGGTGGTTAACGAGGTTCGTGAGCGCTTTCACTTTTTCCCCGGAAAATTCCAGGGAGCGGAAACGATCCAGCGATATGGTTTTATCCAGGATCTCCTGAACGAAGTCACGCTGCGCCAAACCGATTTTTCCTGGAAGAATTATTCCCGGAAGATCGACAGGATACTGACCCATAAGGTATGGGGCTATGCGCTGTTCTTCGCGATTCTCTTCCTTATCTTTCAATCGATTTTTGCGTGGGCGACCTTTCCCATGGACATGATCGATCTGCTCTTTGCCAACCTGAGCCGTTATCTCCATTCCGTTCTTCCGGCAGGACCGCTTTCAAGCCTGCTGGCCGATGGCATTGTTCCGGGTATCGGAGGAATCGTGATCTTCGTACCCCAGATTGCCATCCTGTTCGCTTTTATTTCAATCCTGGAAGAGAGCGGTTACATGGCGCGTGTCGTCTTCCTCATGGATAAACTCATGAGGAAGTTTGGTTTGAACGGCAAGAGCGTGGTACCGCTTATGTCGGGTGTGGCCTGTGCCATTCCGGCGATCATGGCCACGCGCACAATCGACAACTGGAAGGAGCGCACCATCACCATTTTTGTCACGCCATTGATGAGTTGCTCCGCGCGCCTTCCCGTGTTCACCATCCTCATTGCGCTCATCGTCCCCGAGCAAAAAGTTCTTGGATTCTTCAATCTACAGGGTATCGCGCTCATGGCACTTTACCTCCTTGGGTTCGTCGCCGCCCTGGGCTCCGCCTGGGTGATGAAGCAAATCATCAGGGTAAAGGAGCGGAGTTTTCTTATCATGGAACTGCCGACCTACCGGGTGCCGCGGTGGACGAATGTTGGCTATACAATCGTCGAAAAAACCAAAGCCTTCGTGGTTGAAGCGGGAAAAATAATCATGTCCATTTCCATTGTTCTCTGGGTGCTGGCAAGCTATGGCCCGGGCGATCACATCCCCAAAGCACGGGAATATGTGCTGGCTGAGACCCAGGCTTCTCCGCTCTCAGGCAAAAACCTGGAAGACCGGATCGCGGCCTATAAGCTCGAGCATTCATACGCCGGCGTCATCGGCAAAGCGCTGGAACCCGGCATACAGCCCCTGGGTTACGACTGGAAGATCGGCATCGCGCTCGTCACCTCATTCGCTGCCCGTGAAGTGTTTGTCGGAACCATGGCAACCATTTACAGTATCGGAAGCTCGGCCGGCGACAATGCCGCGACGATCAAGACCCGGATGCGAGAAGAGATCGACCCTCTGACCGGCGGCCCGCGGTTCACCCCGGCCGTTGGCTTTTCGCTGCTCGTCTTTTATACGTTTGCCATGCAATGCATGAGCACGCTCGCCGTGGTATACCGCGAGACAAAAGGATGGAAATGGCCACTCCTTCAGCTCTGTTATATGACAGCACTGGCCTATGTTTCCGCCTGGATTGTTTTCCATGTCTTGTCCTGAACCGAACTCCCTCGCCCTTCCCCGGGTACGCTGGTAACTCGACAAGAATGCTCCTTTTAAAAGCATGGAAATGCAAATTCGAAAAATCCCCCGCAGCTTGTATCTTGCATTCTTTGGCGCGTCAAAGGCAGCTTTTAAACCCTTATGGTCAGAATTCTTGCATTTACTGTTATTGCACTGGGCCTCGTCTGTTGTCAGCAATCAGACGAGCATTTGAATAAATTCTCCGATCCTGTCAGGCTAAAGATCGCTGACCTCAAAGACAGGCGTCTCGGCGACAGCCTCTACCCTTACTTCGATGACAAGAACGAAATATACCGGGCAGATGCTGCGGAAGCGTTCGGCTCCATTCAGGATTCGTCCGCGATGGATAAACTTGCCCGCCTCCTGAATACAGACCCGGCACCTTCTGCGAGAAAAGCAGCAGCCTTTGCGCTGGGCCAGACACGACGGTCAGGAATCGATGATCTTTTGCTGAAGGCGGTGGGCACAGAGAAGGATCCGGAAGTGACGTTTGAGATCCTCAATGCCTACGGG